>JAFUJN010000176.1 GCA_017468095.1 Clostridia bacterium | reverse complement strand
TGTGGCGGATATGATGAGCACCTTAAAAGGATTTTTAGGGGATAATGCAGACGAGAAAATAAAAGGCGCAATGGAAATGCTAAAATCAAGCGGAATGCTGGATAGTTCAGGTAATATAGGAGAGCAAATAGAGAACAGCATAGAAATAAGTGAGCCGAAAAAACCGGCGCAAAATAATTTTCCGAAAATAACACCTGAGGGCCTTGAAATGATGGGTCAAATTAAAAATATGTTTGACCAAATGACAAATTCGAATGATTCAAGGTCAAATCTTTTAATGTCCTTAAAGCCGTTTATGAGAACGGAAAGGCAAAGGAGCATTGAGCGTGTCACTAAACTTATGAATATTGCCAGATTTTCAGGACTTTTCGGGAAGTAAGAAAGGATTATTATGTATCGCAGATATTACAGTATGAACGATATGCCGAAGATGATTCCTAAAAAGGAAACAGAGATAGATAAATGCGAAGAGAAAAAATGCGACTGCGAAAAGAGAGAAACGCAGAAAGTTTTTGGGAATTTTGAACTTGATGATGTGATATTGGGCATTGTAATCCTTGCAATCCTTTTGGACGATGCTGATGATACTCTTCTTCTGTTGGCACTTTTTGCAGTATTCTTTACAGGGCATATTTGATAAAAATAAGCCGTTGTGCTATTTTTAAAATCGTGATAGCTTTTTGGTTAAACACTTTGTATGATATAATAAAATTGTAGGGAATGTATAAATCAGTTCCCTGCAATTTGCAAAAGCTAAAAAGGAGCGGTTTTATGAGAGAATATTTAGGTCACGAGTCTCAATATTATGGTGTAGAAGAACATCGTTTAATTGGTGGAAAAGGTGACGGAATACGCCTTTTGGAAGTAAATAACGGAAATGGTATTATGTTTACCATTTCTTTAGACCGTGCAGGTGATATTTCAAGACTTTATAAAGATGGGAAAAATCTTGGTTTTTTTGCTCCTTGCGGATATGTTTCGCCGAAGTATTATGATAACCGCGGTGCAGGCTTTTTAAAATCCTTTACAGCAGGATTTTTAACCACTTGCGGACTAACTGCGGTTGGAAGCCCTTGCACAGATAACGGCGAAGAGCTTCCGCTTCACGGAAACATTTCACATACACCGGCAGAGAATGTCAGCTGGTGGACAGATGATAGCATACATATTAAAGTGGTAGTTCGTGATGCATCGCTTTTTGGACATAAGCTTATTTTAACAAGAGAATTTGAATGCCCAATCGGCAGTGATGAAATAAAAATAACAGATGCCGTTAAGAATATTGGCGATGAAGAAACGCCGTATATGATTCTTTATCATTTTAATTTGGGCTACCCTTTGGTCTCTGAAAACTCAAAGCTTACAATCAAAAGTAAAGGCGTCGCACCGAGAAATGAAAGGGCAGCCGAAGGCCTTGAAAATGCTCTTATAATGGAAAAGCCACAGTCGGGATTTGTTGAACAGTGCTACTATTATGATATGGAAGAGGGTTATGCCGAGATTTATAGCTCTGAAATTGATACTTCACTTTCACTTTCATTTGACACAAAGGAGCTTCCGTTTTTTACCCAGTGGAAAATGATGGGTAAAGGTGAGTATGTTTTAGGTTTAGAGCCTGGCAACTGCTCACCTGACGGAAGAGATGTTATGCGAAAATCCGGAAAACTTAAATTCTTAAAAGCAGGCGAAGAAGCTAAACAGACAATAACCATAAAAATAAAAAAAGGGCAGGAATAAATCCTGTCTTTTTTGCTTGACACAAAATGAAACTTTAGTGTATAATGCTTTGGTAAATAAAACATCAGGAGATAAATATGTTGGGAATATCAGAATACGGACTGTTTTTGCTATCCGGAATACTTTTAAATATTACGCCTGGAACGGATATAGTTTATGTTTTAAGCCGTGCCAGCGTTGGGGGCAGAAAAGTGGGAATAGTTTCCGCTTTGGGAATTTGCACAGGAATTTTGATACATACTGTTCTTGTAGCATTAGGCTTATCTGCAATTCTTGAAAGCTCAAAAGTTGCTTTTAACATAATGAGAATTTTGGGTGCTGTATATCTTATATATATGGGAATAAAGACCATACTCGCAAAAGAAACAATGTTTCAAAACGAGACGGATGGCGGTGAAAAACTGTCAGCAGTTTTTCGTCAGGGAGTTTTAACGAATACATTAAATCCAAAAGTGGCTCTGTTTTTCCTTGCACTCCTGCCGCAGTTTGTGCTGCCCGATAATCCATACGGCCCAATTCCGTTTCTTGTTTTAGGGCTGACGTTTTTTACTACAAGTATAATATGGTGCCTGCTTATTGCATACGTGGCATCCTTTGTATCAAAATTTTTGAACAAAAACGAAAAGATTTCAAAGATGGCAAACAAAATTGCAGGAATAGTGTATATATTACTGGGACTTAATGTATTAAGATAAAAATACCGACAGGGTAGTCTTGTCGGTTCTTTTATGCCTTGATTTTTTATGGCGAAAGGTATATAATTAAATGAATAAAATAAAGAGGGTGTTATAATGAAATTGTCAGAATTGTTTAATGAAAAGAAACCGACTTTGTCCTTTGAGGTTTTTCCGCCAAAGACAAGCGATACATACGAAAACGTAAAAATTGCAACAGAGGGAATCGCAAAGTTGAAGCCTGATTATATGAGCGTAACCTATGGTGCAGGTGGCGGAACAAGTGAATACACAGTGGATATTGCCACAAATCTTCTTAAAAATTATGGCGTAACACCTCTTGCGCATCTTACCTGTCTTTCTTCCACAAAGGATAAAATCACAGGCGTTTTGGATGCACTGAAAGAAAACGGGATTGAAAATATTTTGGCGCTTCGTGGTGATATTCCAAAAGATGCAGACGCTGATGTAAAAAGAGAATACAAGTATGCTTACGAGTTGGTTTATGACATCAAAAAGTACGGCGATTTTTGTATTGGCGGTGCTTGCTATCCTGAAAGTCATACTGAGTCACACAATTCAGCTGACGATATTCGCCATCTGAAAGAAAAGGTGGATGCAGGCTGTGATTTTTTAACTACACAGATGTTTTTTGACAACAGTATTCTTTATAGCTTTTTATATAAAATCCGTGAAGCAGGCATAAGCGTGCCGATTGTTGCCGGAATTATGCCGGTCACAAATGCAAATCAGATAAAGAGAATTTGCGAGCTTTCAGGAACATATCTGCCAAGAAGATTCAAATCTATTGTGGATAGATTCGGCGATAACCCTGATGCCATGAAGCAGGCAGGAATTGCCTATGCAACAGAACAGATTATTGACCTTCTGGCAAACGGAGTAAATAATATTCACGTGTACTCTATGAACAAGCCGGATGTGGCAGAAAGCATACAGAAAAACTTATCCGAGATTATAAAATAGGAAAACTATGATAATGATTGAAACACTTGATAAAAGTGAGCTTGAAATAGACAAAAAAGAGGTTTTAAGGTATCTTGGTTACGGTCAGGCAGAAGCTGACGAGAAAACCTTAAAACGAATAGAAAACCTTACAGAAGAACTTAAAAAAGAGCTGTCCCCAAAGGTATGCTATGATAAATATCCTGTTATAAGGGATGATGAGGACATATCCTTTGGAGTAGTTAAAACAAACTCAAAGGATTTAAAAAAGAACCTTAAAGGATGCGATGAAGTTTTAATCTTTGTTGCAACAATCGGCGTTGGTGTGGACAGGATTATAGGGAAATATGCCAATGTGTCGCCACTTGATGCGGTGATTTGTCAGGCAATCGGCGCAAGCTTGATTGAGGAGGTTTGCGACATATTCTGCGCAAAACTGGGCGATGGTTTAAAACCAAGATATAGCCCCGGATACGGCGATTTCCCTGTTGAAAACCAAAAAGAAATCTTTGGTATGCTTGATGTGCCAAGAAAAATCGGCGTAACCCTTACCGAAAGTATGCAGATGGTACCAACAAAATCGGTATCGGCTTTGGTGGGCATAAAAAAGTAGGAGATAGAAAATGAATATACTTGAAAAAATTAAAAAGGAAAGAGTGTATTTTGACGGAGGCTACGGCACAAATCTGCAAAAAGCAGGACTTATGCCCGGGGAGCTTCCTGAACTTTGGAATATAGAAAAACCGGAGATTATAACAGGACTTCACAGAGATTATTTAGATGCCGGTTGCGACATCTTAAAAACAAATACCTTTGGCGCAAATATCTTGAAGTTTTCGGAAGCTGACCTTGAAAAGATAATCAAATCCGCAATAGATAACGCAAAAAAAGCTATTAAAGATGGCGAATACTGTGATAAATATGTGGCACTTGATATTGGTCCTACAGGGAAACTTTTAAAACCTCTTGGCGACCTTGATTTTGAGGATGCGGTGGAAGTTTTTGCAAAAACCGTAAGGCTTGGCGTAAAGTACGGCGCAGACCTTGTTTTAATTGAAACAATGAACGATAGCCTTGAAACAAAGGCGGCAGTTCTGGCGGTAAAGGAAAACTCCAATCTGCCTGTTTTTGTAACCAATGCTTATGACGAAAACCAAAG
>JAFUJN010000175.1 GCA_017468095.1 Clostridia bacterium | reverse complement strand
CAAAAGGGAGACAGCATTGTTATGACAGGCGGAAGAGCCGAGGGTAAATCAGGAAATACAAACATCATCAAGGTGGAAACTGTTCAGTAAAAGGAACATTTAACAATAAAATAAATATTTTTTTACTAAATTTATTATAAAATGACAGTAATACTTTCAAATTATTGACCTGATTTTTGAAATGTGTTACAATATACCTATCTTATTTGGCGCAAAACGGAGGTAAATTTATGGGAGGCTTTTTTGGTGCAGTATCAAGTCGCAGCGTGATATCCGACGTATTTTTCGGAACAGACTATCATTCACATCTTGGAACACGCCGTGCAGGTATGGCAGCATACGACAATGAAATAGGAATACAGAGAGAAATACACAACATCGAAAACTCTCCGTTTCGTACAAAGTTCGGTAAGGTGTTTGGCGAGATGCAGGGAACAACTGCAATCGGTTGTATAAGTGACTATGACCCGCAGCCGAAGATTATAAGATCACGACTGGGAACATACGCCATTTGTACCATAGGTGCAATTACAAATGCAAACGAGCTTATAGAAAAGTACCTGAATGATATAGGAGGACACTTTGACGCAATGACTGGCGGAAGAGTGAACTATACCGACCTTTTGGCAGCAATGATTAACCAAAAGGAATCCTTTGCAGAAGGCATAAAGTTTGCGCAGGATAATATAGAGGGTACAGCTTCTGTGCTTATTATGAAAGAAGACGGAAGCCTTATTGCCGCTCGTGATAAGGTGGGAAGACTACCTGTTTTAGTTGGAAAATCAGAAGACGGGCATTGCGTAAGCTTTGAGTCCTTTGCCATGTATAAAACAGGCTATGATTTTGAGCGTGAGCTTGGGCCTGGTGAAATTGTTGAAATCACAAAGGACGAAGTAAAGGTCTTAAAGGAAGCAGGGGATGAGCTTAAAATTTGCGCATTCTTGTGGTCATATTACGGATTCCCTACATCATCATACGAAGGCGTTAACGTGGAATGTATGCGATACAAAAACGGCGAAATTATGGCGAGAAATGATAAGGAAGCCGGTATTTGCGAGAATATTGACTACATCTGCGGTGTGCCGGATTCAGGAACACCACACGCAATAGGATATGCCAATAAAAGCGGAACTCCTTTTGCAAGACCGTTTATAAAATACACACCTACCTGGGCAAGAAGCTTTATTCCTGCTTATCAGGAAGAGCGAAACAGAGTTGCCAAAATGAAGCAGATTCCTGTTCACGATTTGATTGAGGGAAAGAACCTGCTATTTGTGGATGACTCAATCGTTCGCGGAACACAGATGCGAAAAACCGTTGATTTCCTTTATGAAAACGGAGCGGGTGAAGTGCATATGCGTTCTGCTTGTCCGCCGATTATGCATAGCTGTAAATATTTGAACTTCTCACCTGCAAAGGACGTAATGGAGCTTATTACAAGAAGCACAATTATGGAGCTTGAAGGGGAAGAGGGCTTTAAGTATTTGGATGAATACAGTGACTCAAGCACAGAGCGTGGAAAGAAAATGCGTGATGCAATCTGTGAAAAACTACATCTTAAAACATTGGAGTTCCAGTCACTTGACGGCCTTGTTGAAGCAATCGGCATTGATAAGTGCAAACTTTGTACATACTGCTGGGACGGTAAAGAATAATAATGAAAGAGATGCAATTTTGCATCTCTTTTTTTGTGCTAATAAGTATTACCATAACTTACTTGTTGAAATTTCATTATGCATAGTGTATCATAGAACACGTGGTTGACATAAAATTATTTTTAAATCAAAAATGGCATAAAATTGCCAAAATTTTAAAATTTAATTATTATGTATACCACTGGTAGTATAGGAAGAATGTGAAAACACATTCGGTATTAAAAGGAGGACACATAATGAAAGGTTCAAAAAAAGTTCTTGCCGGAATATTGACAGCGGCAATGTCAATTTCATCTTTCGGCTTGCACGCTTTTGCATCAGCAGGAATTCCTGTTGACGTAGAAGGAACAAGGTACGAAGAGCCAATCCAAATCTTGCAGGCTCTTGACATTATGAACGGTGACGGTGACGGAAAGTTCAGACCGGACGACACAATCAAGCGTTCAGAAGTTACCAAAATGGCAGTCCTTGCAATGGGACTTGGCGATGCGGCAGAAAGTGCAAAGGGCACTTCAAACTATCCGGACGTACCGGAAGACCACTGGGCAAACGGCTATATCAACGTAGCGACAGCTCAGAATCTTGTAGTAGGTTATGACACAGGCCACTTCCTACCGGATAAGGAAATCACTTATGCCGAAGCAATGACAATCTTTGTACGTGCTATGGGATACGAAGTATATGCACAGTCAAAGGGTGGCTTCCCACAGGGTTATATTGTGGCAGGCTCAAACAACGGACTTACTAAAAACGTTCAGGGTTCAAACACAGCACCTATTTCAAGAGGTAATGTGGCATTTATGACAGTTAACGCACTTGATGCAAATATGATGGAGCAGACAGGCTTCGGCGATGATGCAAAGTGGGAAATAACTGACAAAACTCTTTTAAAGGACGTTCTTGAAGTTACAAAGCAGGCAGGTCAGGTTGTAGCAGTTGAGGGAACATCTCTAACAGACAATTCAGGTCTTGACAGAGGATTTATCAAAATCGGTAACGAGATTTTCGAAACTGCATATAACATGAACAACTTGCTAGGTTACAAGGTAACTTATTATGCAATAGAAAATGAAGCAGGCGAAATGGAAGTAATCTTAGCACTTCCTGAAGCAAGCAAAAACAAGACATTTGAGATAGAAGCAGACCTTATGTCAGGAATTACTGAAAAGGGTTCATACAAAGCTATTGAATACTTTAAGGATGAGGCTTCAAACAAGGTATCATACGTGACACTTGATAACGAGCCAACACTAATCTACAATGGCAAATACGAAGCTATGGACTTTGACCTTGTTGATATTACAGAATCATCAGGTAAGGTAGTTCTACTAGATAGCGACTCAAACGGCAGATACGATATCATATTTGTAACAGAATATGAAAACATGGTTGTAGAAGAAGTAACATCTACAAACAAGATTATTGACAAGTACGGTAAACCAACACTAAAGCTTGACGATGAAAACGAAGATTTATCTTACACAATTAT
>JAFUJN010000174.1 GCA_017468095.1 Clostridia bacterium | reverse complement strand
GGATTTCCCAAAAGCTTTCCGTTCTTATCTAATAGACCATAGTCTACTCCCCATGTATCGATACCAATGCAATCAATATCTCTGTCACCAGAATTTGCGCACTTTAATATTCCCTGCTTAATTTCGTGGAAAAGTCTTAAAACATCCCAATGAAGATCCCCATTTACTGATACAGGGTCATTAGAAAAACGGTGTTTTTCTTCCAAAGATATCTTTTCGCCATCAAAAGTAGCAAGCATTGCACGTCCACTTGACGCTCCAAAGTCAAATGCTAAAAATTTATACAACTTACTCAATTCTTTCGCCTCTTTCTTTATTTAATATAAAAATTATACAAATAAAAACCAAAAAAGTCAATATAATTGCTCAAAATAAGAAATTTTGCTGGACTTTATTTTTGCGCTATGCTATAATAAATGATAGGTAATAATTAAATTTTACATACTAGGAGGATTTATATGAGAAAAACAAGACTTTTATCTTTGGTGATTTCGGCTGTTATGCTTTTTGGTAGCACAGTACAAGCAGCTAACTTCTCAGATATGCCAACTGACCCTGCTGCAGCTGCGGTTATTGAAAACGCAGTGAAGAATGGTATTTTGTCTGGATATATTGATGGTACTGTTCGTCCGGACGCACCTATAACACGTGCAGAAATGGCTTCTATTATCGCAAGAGCTTGCGGTGCTGTTAAAGAAGGTGACATTTCAAGATTTGTCGACGTAAACGCTAATGCTTGGTACTATCCTTGGCTTTCAAAAGCACACTATATAGGAGCATTTTCAGGCTCATATAATATGATGTATCCTGACAACAACATTACTTTCCAAGAATGTTTTACAGTTCTTTCTCAGGTGTTTGACCTTGTTCCTAGCTATATATTGGAACGTAACTTTACAGGAACCGAATTACCAGCAAACTCAGTTCTTGTTGGAAACAGAATATATTATCTAAATTCTATTTCAAATTTTAGCGACGTTTCACAAGTAGCAGACTGGGCAAAAGTTTATGTAGCCGGCGTTGTTGAACATGGCGGTTGGTACGGTATAAATAATAATCTTACACCTCTTGCTAATATTACAAGACTACAGTTTGCAACTGTTATGGACAATCTTATCAAGAACTATATTGACACTCCTGGGACTTATGACTCACTTCCTCAAGGAAATACTCTTGTAAGATGCGACGGAGTTGTTCTTAACAATATTGCTACAGAAGATGATATTTTCATTGCAGATTGCGTTTCCGGAAACGGTATTAAAATTGAAAATGCCAATTTAAAAGGAAGACTTGTTGTACGTGGTTGCGCTACAGCTACAGTAGATAATTTTGGTGTGATTACTTTCACCGATTACGGAATCAGTCTTACAAATGGTTACTTTGAACAAATTAGAGTTATTCGTCCTCTTATCAATATCGATTTAAGAGGTTCTCAGTATAACATAGTTTACAGCGTACCAGGAACTAATGTTGCACAAAACGTAAATATGTAAAAAAATAAAGCCGACCATGTGGTCGGCTTTTTTATTATTCTTTTGGATTTACAATATCACGCCAGTCCATATCTCCTCTTTCAAGTCCTCTGATTAGAACTTCAGCAGTTGCGAGGTTTGTTGCAACAGGTATATTGTGCATATCGCAAAGCTTCAAAAGAGATGATACATCCGGTTCGTATGTTTCAGGGGTAATCGGATCTCTGAAAAACAGTACCAAGTCAATCTCGTTATAAGCAACTCTGGCACCTATTTGCTGGTCACCACCCTGAGAGCCGGATAAAAATCTGTAAACGTTAAGTCCGGTATTTTCAGTAATCATTTTGCCTGTATTATCAGTTGCAAACAAAGAATGCTTTTCAAAAATTCCCTTATATGCAATACAAAATTGAACCATAAGTTCTTTTTTCTTGTCGTGTGCTATACATGCTATATTCAAACCATTTACCTCCAATACCAAAATACTATAGTGCTATTATATCAAAAAAATGTCATTTTGTAAATAAAAAATTTAAAATTAAGGTAATAATCCTTCAAAAATACCTATATTTTTATCATCATTATTCGCCTGAGTGCCGCCATTTTTGAGTCCAAAATATTCGTCATAAATATCTCTTGCAACATATGCGGCATTAGCGCCACGATAGCCGTGTTCTATAACAACAGCAACCGCAATTTCTGGCTTATCAAACGGTGCAAAAGTTATAAACAAAGCGTTATTTGATGCCTTTTTGCTTATCTGTGCTGTTCCTGTTTTTCCGCCTACGCTTATTGGATATCCGCTAAAGATCTGTTTTGCAGAACCTTCGTCGGCAACTCCCAACATTCCTAATTTAATGGCGTTCAAATTATCATCAGAAATATCTATTTCATTTGCAATTTCCGGCTTATTTTCATATACAAGGCTTCCATCTACAGTAGAATGAATACTCTTAATAATGTGTGTGCGATACCTTGTTCCGCCGTTAGCTATTGTTGCGGCGTAGTTTGCAAGGGCAATTGGTGTAAATGCCGAGAAAGATTGCCCAATGGCAGTTTGGACTGTGTCTCCATCATACCAATTTTTATCGTCTTCATTTGCATAAATTTTCTTTTTATACTCAGGGTTAGATACGTTACCGGCCACTTCTTCGGTAAGCTCTATGCCTGTTTTTTCGCAAAGCCCAAGTTTATGGGCATATTCCGATATTGCATTGATACCTGTAAGTCTTCCTGTTTCAAAGAAGAAACAGTTACAGGAATTTTCGATGGCTTTAGTTACATTTTGCAACCCATGTGTTTTGCGTTGTTCTGACCAAATCCAGCACTTCGGTTGGTAGTCCTCAAATGCTGTATACACACCATCACACGGAAGCTCTTCATCAATAGATATTGCACCGGTTGATAGTGCCGCAATGGCCGCTAATGGCTTAAAAGTAGAACCTGGTGTATATGTTCCGCTTATTGCCCTGTTCCATAGTGGTTTTGCAGGGTCATTACTAAGCTCAGTATACATTTCATTAAAGGTTGCAGGGTCATAAGTAGGATACGTTGCTAAGGCTAGTACGTCTCCGGTTTTTACATCAATAACCACTGCCGCACCTGAATCCGCATCGGCTCCTTTTCTTTCCTGACCCTCACCGGAAGCTGCAATTTTCTGTATATTTCTCGCAAGGGACTCCTCTGCTGCCTTTTGAACATTTGCATCGATTGTTAAAACTACATAATTTCCCGGTGTTGCAGGGACTTCACCATCATCGGCTAAAAGGTCAGCTGCTTTACCATAATAGATATTTTCGCTTCCATCCTGACCTTTAAGCTCTTCTTCACATATTTTCTCTATTCCCTCTTTACCTACAAGGTCATTTAAGGAATATCCCTTATCTTCAAGCTCTTCATATTCTTCTTTATAAATCTTTCCGATACGTCCTAAAATATGTGCAGCAAGACTTCCTTGAGTATATTTTCTAAAGAACTCTTCGGTAACTGTTACCCCTGGAAATTCGTTTTGTCTTTCCTTAATTTTTGAAACAACAACCGCAGAAACATCTTCTGCAATTATATATGCCTGATTTATAGAAAATCCTGTTTTTCTTATTTCATATCTCATTCCAGCAAGTCTTCTTATGGTTTGCATATCCAGTTCCTGCGAAATTTTATATGAATCACGATAATATTCCAAAAGTTCATAAGGAGTCATATTTTCATTTATTTTCTTAACTCCATCAAACCATTTATGTTTTTCCTCATCATCCTCAAAGGTATAGGAAAAAGGCGCTGTTTGAGAAATAGGCAGCGAATCTGAAACAAAGTACTGTTCCTGGTCAAAAATTTCAAAAAGCTTCAAAAGCATTGCATTAAATTCTTCATCAGAAATGCTTGTTTTTTGAAGCTTAATAGAATATCCTTTACGATTTGTCACAAGAACTTTACCGTTTCTGTCAATAATTTCGCCACGGGGTGCTTTTTCGGTAACATTTGCCGAAGTTCGCTGGTCTGAAAGGTTTTTATAACCTTCGCCATTTATGATTTGCATATCATAAAGACGAAAAACAATAGCTCCCAGCATAATTAAAAGAACTATCTTAATAAAAAGCATTCTTCGCTTTGACAAAGCCTCTACCTCCTTTTATACAGAGTTAAGTTGAGAATCAAGTAAAAAATAACACTTATAACTGTGTTATAAACAGCTGTTGGAATGGCAATATTTGTAATCATAGTGCCAAAGTCTATTCCTACATTCAAAATGTGAAGCAGGAAATAAATAACACTAAAAAGTAGTGTTAAAACAAATGTGTTGCACACCAAAAACAGCGTTGTTGAGGAAAATATATTATTTCTCAAAATATAAGTTGCAATTACCGCCAAGGTAAATGTAACTGTATATGTTCCAAAACCGTGCCCTGAAAATAAATCAGACAGCACGCCCATTATAATACCGATCGTAACTATGTAGTTAAAATTTTCTTCCTTTGTCCCGATAACTAAGCACAGACAAAAAGAAAGCATAGGAACAGTGCCCGAAATTGCAAGGTATTTCCCTACTGTGAGTTCAAAAATAATAACAAAAAAACATATAAGAAAGTATTTTAAATTTTTAAAAATCTTCATTCTGTTATTTGTTCTCCTATAACTTCTCCATTAGCATCGTTATTTGTATTCTCTGCTACAGGGACCTCTATTGGATCATCTACCGGAACATATCCTTCTTTCATACCTGTTATAACAAGCACCTCATATAGCGAAGAAAAATCTACACTTGGCTCTACGACGCCATAATCAAGATTTCCTGCACTATCCGACCTGATATTTATTATCTTGCCAATAGTAAGATTAGCAGGATAAACTCCGCCAAGGCCAGATGTTACAAGGATATCGCCTTTTATCAAATTTTTATCATTGGATAAGTACTCAAGTTTGGCATTCTTGTCTTGTGCAAGGCTTGCATCACCGCTTAAAACGCCCACATCACCTGTACGGGAAAGCTTTATTCCCACAGAGTTGGAAGCGTTTATGATGGTAGATACTTTTGACCAGTTGCTTCCGCAATCAGTAACTCGTCCAACAACGCCAAGGCTTGTAATAACAATATCATCAACGCTTATTCCGCCCTTTTCGCCTTTGTCAAGCATAACTGTGTCATACCAACTGTTAGGCTCATAGGAAACCACTCGTGCAGTTACGGTATCATAAGCTGCCATGGTGGTGTCTTTTAAGTCAAGAAGCTCTTTTAAGCGTTTGTTTTCGTTTATATAGTCTTCTCTACTTTTGTTTTCGATAGAAAGGGCATTAACCTGCTCTTTCAGGCTCTTTATCTCTTTTTCATAGTTTCCGGCTTCTTTGATATTTGTAACAAATTGACGTACAGGTGTTACAACGCTGTATATTCCGTTGAATACCGGCGAAATAACTGTATAAAGTGCTCGCTGAACGGGGTTGCTGCCAAAATATGCCATACCCGAAAGCACCGCACAGGTAACTATGACTATTGTAATTATCTTAACAATTTTATTTCTTAAAAAAGGCATTTTAAAAACCTCTCGTATAATTTATCTACGTCCTATTGCGGATCGCATAAGAATATCTTCGTTTTCAGCCGCCATTGCTGTTCCCAAAACAACGCAATCAAGCGGATTTTCGGCAATTCTTACCGGAACGCCTATTGCCATTTCAATAGCCTTATCAATATTTCTTATAAGTGCTCCGCCACCTGATAATGTGATGCCGTTTTCCAAAACGTCGGCAATAAGTTCAGCAGGTGTGATTTCCAATGTGTTTCGTATTTCTTCAATGATGTCTAAAATATTGTCAGACATTGCTTCTCTTACTTCTCCGGATGAAATCTGGATATTTTTTGGAAGTCCTGTAATAACATCGCGTCCACGCATTTCGTAATGTCCTTCGTCAGCATACGGAAGAGCAGATCCCAATTCAATTTTGATTTCTTCAGCGGTTTTGTCGCCGATTGTAAGGTTGTACTTTTTTTTCACATAGTTCATTATTGCTTCATCAAATGCACAACCTGCACTACGAAGAGAACGCGAAGATACAACGCCACCAAGCGCAACTATTGCTACTTCACAGGTTCCGCCACCAATATTAACAATCAAATTGCCAGATGGATTCAAAACTTCTATTCCTGCGCCAAGGGCCGCTGCCATTGGTTCTTCGATTAAAGTTACAGACTTTGCACCGGCAAGGCTTAAAGACTGAATAACAGCTCTTTTTTCTACATTTGTAATTCCTGTTGGAACACAAACAGTAACCTTTGGTTTAAAAAGGTTACCAAGCTTTCCAAGAGCTATTCCCATAAGACGTTTCATCATGGCTTCGGTAACTTCAAAGTCCGCTATAACGCCATCTCTTACCGGTCGTATTGCTACAATATTTTCCGGCGTTCTTCCAAGCATTTCATCTGCGTTATTTCCAATCGCAAGTACCTTTTGATTGTATTTATCAATGGCAACAACAGACGGCTCGCGAACAACTATACCTTTTCCTTTTATATAAAGTAAGGTGTTGGCAGTTCCAAGGTCAATACAAACATTACTGCCAAGATCCAAAAACTTTAATTTCATTTACATTCTCCTTCAAAAAAGTTATAACCAAAATCATTTTCTAAAATTTCAAATAGCTTTAAAAGTGGCAGGCCTACAACATTCAAGTAATCCCCATCCACATTTTTAATAAGGGCCGCTCCCTTTCCTTGCACAGCATACCCGCCGGCTTTATCATCACTCTCACCTGTGGCGATATAGCTTTTGATTTTCTCATCAGTAAGCTCTTTAAACTGAACCTTTGTTTCCACAGCTGAGCATACGCTGAAAGCATCATCACTACGCCATACGCATACTCCCGTAAAAACGCTGTGGCTTTTTCCTGAAAGCTTTTTAAGCATAGCAAAAGCATCTTCCCTGTCTTTTGGCTTGCCCATAATTTCGTCATCACAAACCACAACTGTATCTGCTGAAATAATCAAATGGCCTTTTTTATCAATAGATTTTGCCGCATCACGTGCCTTTAAAAGTGCAAGTTCCTGAACATACATACCAAAGGTAATTCCGTCAGGGCTTACTGCACCCTCATCCGCACCTGAAATATATACATCAAAATCAAGGCCTGTATCTGACAAAATTTCTCGTCTTCTTGGTGAGCCTGATGCTAAAATAATTTTTTTCATAATTTTACCTGTTATTATATACCTTTTTACAAAATTTACTCAACGCCTCTAAAATAGTGACCTCTTGTGAAAGTATTCTCCTTTGGCGCTTTTGCTTGTATTCCCTTTAAAACTGATTTATATTCTCCTATTATTTTACCACATTCTTCAAAATTTTCAACCGTAAATATCAATCTTATTGCATGAATTTTCAAATTGTTAACAAATTCCGGTTTATCTGCCAAATAAATAGGTTTGGAGTTCATAATTTCCAAAACACATCCCTCATTGCACTTTAAAGGGAATTTTTCGTGTTTCCTGTCTTCTAAAATCTCATTATTCTTATTTTTCTGGCATTTTCCCAAAGCTCTTAAAGGGCAGTTTTCAAGTGCCATAAGCGGTATTCTGCCATAACCTATAATTTCGCCGTTTGCGGTGATTTGTGAAAGTTCTTTCAGGTTTAGCTCAGGTGAAAGTGTAACTCTTTCTAAGTCCTTATAAAACTCTGCGCTTTCGCTGTTAAAAATGTTAAGCCTTAAGTCGCCAATACACTTTTTACCGAAGCCCGCTTGTCCCATATTGGAAATTAAAACCGTGTCGGTCTGTGGCTTCACATATTCCCTGTCATTACGAAAAATTGGTGGAAGTTTTGCCACAATTTCTGCATTTTTGTATTTGTCCTTTAGCTTATTTGCAAGCGGTGTATCAGCATAAATAGTTGTGATACCATTTTCTATACAAGCCCTTGCCTGCTCTTCTGTCCAAACTTCTGCGCAAAGCATTATATCTTTTTGTTCAAAAGCATAATCTTTTAGTTCTCGTTCATTTTTGCGCCTTTCAGGAATCTTGCTTTTTTCTTTAATGAACTCGTCCATAGCAAGTCTTCTTACGTTATTTATCTCGGAAATCGGCAAAGTAATACCCTGATCCAAAATAACTTCTGCATCATTTGCAAAAAATGGTGTGTCGCCAAGTTTCAAAAGTTGTGCTTTTAATCTTTCTTCCGAAAGTTCAACATTTCTTGCCTCTTCTGCTATAGCTTCACCTGTTTTGGACACAAAAATACCGTCATTATTCCAGACAGAAACAGTAAGTGGCATATTTTTTCTAAGCTCTGCTGATATAAATATTTCTGTCTTCTTAAAATTAGCATTTTCTGTGCAACGCTTTTTTGCATCAGCAGTAAAGATATTTTCCGCCGCATTTGCAGGATTTTCATAGCACATCATATCCTTACCTGAAGTGCCTTTAAAATACTTATCCGTAAATCCGCTACGTGAAAATGCATCATAAAGCTCCTGCATATCGCTCTTTGACACCTTTTCATCTGTATCAAGATATTTTCTGTAAATTCCGCATACCGCAGAGGTATATTCACTTCTTTTAAGTCTTCCTTCGATTTTGAGTGACGCTACACCCATTTCCTTGAGCTCTTTTAAGTGTTCCACCATACACAAGTCTTTTGGGCTCAAAAGGTGGCCATTTTTATCGCCGATAGAATACGGCAGACGGCACGGCTGGGCGCACATACCTCGATTACCGCTTCTTCCGCCTATAATACTGCTCATAAGGCATTGTCCTGAATAGGACATACAAAGAGCACCGTGAACAAAAACTTCGGTTTCTATCCCCGATTCTCGTGTTATTTTCTCAATTAGCTCTTTTGAAAGTTCTCTTGCAAGAACAACCCGCGAAAATCCCGCTTCTTTAAGCATTTTTGCACTTTCAAGATTGGTTACGGTCATTTGTGTACTTGCGTGAAGTGGCAAGTCAGGATACATTTGGTGAACTACCATCGCCATACCAATATCCTGAATTATGACTGCATCAACGCCAATTTCATTAAGTTTTCCAATATATTCCAAAAAGGCGTCGGTTTCTTTTTCTTTTATCAAAATGTTTGCCGCAACGTGCAATTTTACATTTCTTAAACGACAATATTTTGCCGCTTCTTCAATTTCGGGCAAAGTAAAATTAACGGCACTTCTTCGTGCCGAAAACTCGCTTCCGCCTATATATACTGCATCCGCTCCGCTTTGAACAGCGGCTTTTAAAGTTTCAAAACTTCCTGCCGGTGCAAGTAATTCCATAAAACACACTCCTATCAAAACAGCTATATGCTGACAAGATAAACTAATACATTTTAATTATATATTATTTACGGCAAAAATCAACCTTTTTTATAGATTTTCCCTGCAGAATTTGTCGCTAAAACTCTCTTGTTTTTTCCTTTATTTTATTTGACAAATGTAGGTTACTTTGCTATAATCTTATAGGCGTGTATGCACCCGTAGCTCAGTTGGATAGAGCAATAGCCTCCGACGCTATGTGCCGCCGGTTCGACTCCGGCCGGGTGTACCAAATTTAATTTAAGGAGAAAATTTTATGATAAGAAAAGCATTTAAAATGAAATTATTTGACGGAATGGCTGAAGAGTATGAAAGACGTCATAACGCACTATGGCCTGAGGTTAAGGAAATGATTAAAAGTCATGGTGGCTCTAACTATTCTATTTTTCTTGATAAAGAAACAAATATTCTTTACGGATACATCGAGATTGCCGACCCTGAACTTTGGGCAAAATCACGAAGCACCGAAACCTGCTGGAAATGGTGGGGTTATATGGCAGATCTTATGGAAACTAACCCAGATACAAGCCCTGTAAGTATTCCTTTAACTGAAGTATTCCATCTTGACTAATTTTTAACGAAATTTTGCAATTTGCACTATTTTTTAGGGCTTATATTCTTAAAATTATACAAAACACAAAAAATTGAGTTTTTTTACATTTTTTATTGACAAAATACACTATATATTGTATAATCAAAATAACCCTGCTACTGACGGAAATATGGATAACCATACGGGAACAGGGATTTTAAAGCCGACCGTCTGGGCATCCTTCGTTTTACTTAGGATGTCCTTTTTTATACACAGCTTACGAAAGGAAAGATTGATATGGATTTTTGGAGAAATTTTACTGATGGTAATTGGAAAAATACAATAGATGTCAGCGACTTCATAAAGAAGAATTATACTCCATACGACGGAGATTCTTCTTTCCTTGCAGGTCCTACTCCCCGAACACAACGCCTTAAAGATAAAGTTGATGAACTTTTGATTGAAGAAACAAAGCGTGGTGGCGTTCTTGACGTGGAAACAGATATCGTTTCTTCTATTTTGACATATAAACCTGGTTATATCGAAGAAGGAGAAGACATTATTCTTGGCTTACAAACAGATAAGCCTTTAAAGCGTGCCGTTAATCCGTTTGCCGGATACCGTAACGCTGTTCAGGCTTGTCAGGCTTATGGATACGAAATTGGTGAGAATGTTAAAAATGAGTTTAAATACCGTACAACTCACAATGATGGTGTGTTCAGAGTATATTCAGATACAATGAAAAAAGCTCGTCACGCAGGTATCCTGACAGGTCTTCCTGATGCTTATGCACGTGGCAGAATTATCGGCGACTACAGAAGAATTGCTCTTTATGGTATGGACTACTTGATCGAGCAAAGAAAGCTTGATAAAAAGAACATAAGCCAGCGTGATATGACAGCAGAAAACATTCAGCTTGTGGAAGACATAAGCCGTCAGCTTGAATTTATGACTCAG
>JAFUJN010000173.1 GCA_017468095.1 Clostridia bacterium | reverse complement strand
ACCAAGGCATACGAAAACCAAATCGGCACCGCTCATATTTATGTCATCAATGATTGCGTCATTTTCTTCAGGAGCAAAATATCCGTCATGCATTCCTACAATATTTATAAGAGGATATTCTTCCTTTAAGTTTTCTGCGGCCATTTCGGCAACGCCAGGCTTTCCGCCGAAAAGGTAAAGTCTGTGGCCAGTCTTAGCAATTTCATCAATAACGCCACAGGATACATCAAAGCCAGCAACACGTTCAGGAACAGAATTGCCAAGGATTTTTGATGCATACACAACACCTATTCCGTCGGCGGTTAAAAGGTCGGCAGAATTTAAAATTCCGCAGAAGTTTTCATCCTTGTATGCCATATAAATAATTTCGGCATTTGGAGTGAATACTGTATGATTTCCAGGCTCGTTAAGCATCTTCATTATGCGGCTAACGGCATCTTCATAAGTTACCTTATCAACATTTACCCCTAAAATGTTAGTCTTTTCCATAAATACCCTCCATTAAAACAATGAAATTTGTGTATCCTCTGTTCGAAGGAATGAACCTGCGGCAGGGATATTTCTTGCTTTATAATGTTTTATGTTATCAAGTCCGCTGTCTTTTGCAAGGCATGCACGAACAAGCTTTGCACCCTTTTTGGTAATCTTCATTACCTGAACACCTTGGGTTGACTTGGTAGATTTTAAAGGAATCAGCGATGTATCTACCGAAATCACCTTGTTGTTGTCAGCAAATGCCACAATATCGGTGTCTTCCAATAGGCGGATTATGCTCTTTATTTCGGACTTGTCCGAATATGCGTTTATAAGCTTTTTGCGGTTTGACTTGGTCTGGTAATTTTCAAGCTCTACCTTTGCCATTTTACCGTTTGCAAAAGCGAATAATACGAAGCCCTGATAGGTATCGCAAGCAACAGCGTAAAGGAACTTTTCGTCCTGCTCAAAGCCCAAAAGACCAGGAACATATTCACCAAGACTGCTGACCTTTGAGTCAGGAATGTCATAAGCGTAAGCTTTATATACTGTAGACTTATTGGTAAAGAACATAAGCTCGCACTTGTTGGTGGTTTCGATGGTCTGAATAATTTCATCGCCTTCCTTAAGCTTGTGCTCGGAGGTTGTGAATTTTAAAGATGTGGCAGAAACCTTTTTAACGTATCCGTCACGGGTAACAAATAGAGTTAGCGGATAGTCGTCAATGAAATTGGACTCGTTGTATTCGGTTACTTCTGCATTTTCGATAAGCTTTGTCTTTCTTTCCTTGCCGTACTTTTTGGCTATAGCATCAAGCTGTTTTGCGATAAGCTTTTTGATTTCCTTTTCGCTTGAAATGATGCGGTTAAGCTCGTCAATTTCTTCAATTAGACGCTCAATTTCAGCGGTACGGTTTAAGATGTATTCCTTATTTAAATTACGAAGTTTTATTTCGGCAATGTATTCCGCCTGAACTTTGTCGATAGAGAAGCCTGACATTAAGTTAGGAATAACGTCAGATTCAAGCTCTGTATGGCGGATGATTGAGATGGCCTTGTCGATATCCATAAGGATTTTCTTAAGACCTGTTAAAAGATGTAGTTTTTCTGACTTTTTGTCAATATCAAACTTAAGCGCATTCTTTATACAGCCCATACGGAATCTTACCCATTCGCTGATTATTTCTTTTACGCCCAAAACCTTTGGAATGTTGTCAATCAGGATGTTGAAGTTACAAGCAAAGCTGTCTTCAAGTGGTGTCAGCTTATAAAGCTTCAGCATCAATGCGTCAGGGTCGGTGCCACGCTTTAGGTCAAATGTCAGCTTAAAGCCGTTAAGACCTGTTTCGTCACGGGCATCGGAGATTTCCTTAAGCTTATTTGCCTTAACAAGCTCCATAACCTTTGAAAGAATAGCTTCAACAGTTGTGGAGTATGGAATTTCCTTGATTTCGATGCAGTTATTTGCCTTGTCATATTCGTAAACGGCACGCATTTTGAAACTGCCACGGCCTGTTTCGTAAATTTCACGCATCTGCTCTTTGTCATATAAAAGTTCTGCGCCCAAAGGGAAGTCCGGTGCAGGCATAAGCTCTAAAATGTCGCAGTTTGGATGCTTCATATACTCGATTGTGGCAGCGCAAACTTCCCTTAGGTTAAAGGAACAGATGTTGCTTGCCATACCAACGGCAATTCCCTGATTTGGGTTAACCAAAATGTTCGGGAATGCTACAGGAAGCAGTGTAGGCTCCTGCAACTCACCGTCATAGTTGTCAACAAACTTTACGGTGTTCTTGTTAATGTCACCAAAAAGCTCCTGACAGATTGGCGCAAGGCGAGCTTCTGTATAACGGGATGCGGCATAAGCCATATCACGTGAATACTGCTTACCGAAGTTACCCTGTGATTCAACAAGGGGATGAAGTAGAGCCTCATTACCCTCGGTTAAACGCACCATTGTTTCATAAATTGCGCCGTCACCGTGTGGGTTCAGCTTCATTGTCTGTCCCACAATATTAGCGGATTTTGTAAGCTTTCCGCCCAAAAGTCCCATTTTATACATTGTATAAAGTAGCTTTCTGTGAGCAGGCTTCAAGCCGTCAATTTCCGGAATTGCACGGGACACGATTACGCTCATTGCGTAAGGCATATAGTTCTTTTCAAGAGTGTCGGTAATAAGCTCTTCGGCGATAGGTGCCGGAATGTAGCTTTCTTCAACTTGTTTTTTCTTTTTAGCCATAATCCGTCACCTCCTTAGCTTATATCAAGCATTTCCATATATAAATGCCCGTTTTGTGCAATGTGTTCTTTTCGCTCCTGTAGGTTGTCGCCCAAAAGCACGTCAAATACCTGTGCAGTTCTTGCGGCGTTTTCAGGTGAAATTCTGATAAGACGCCTTGTTGCAGGGTGCATTGTTGTCAAGCTCATCATTTCAGGCTGGTTTTCACCAAGACCCTTGCTTCGCTTGATGTCATAGTCACCCTTTGAAAGTCCGTCTTCCGCAAGCTGTGAAAGGATTTGTTCCTTTTCGCCATCTGTATAGGCAAAAAGCTTTTCGCCTTTGCGTTTTGTTTTTTCAATAGTGATTTCATAAAGCGGTGATTCTGCGATATACACCTTGCCAAGCTCGATAAGGCTTGGAACTAAGCGATAAATCATTGTTAAAACAAGTGTTCTTATCTGGAAGCCGTCAACGTCGGCATCGGTACAGATAATGACCTTGTCCCAACGCAAGTTATCAATGTTAAATTCTTCAATACCCTTTATGTGCTTTGTTTTGATTTCGATTCCGCAACCCAAAACTTTCAAAAGGTCAAGAATAACGTCGCTTTTGAAAATCTTTGAATAGTCCGCCTTTAAGCAGTTCAAAATCTTACCACGAATCGGCATAATTGCCTGGAAATTCGGGTCACGGGCAAGCTTACAGGAGCCAAGAGCAGAATCACCCTCAACGATGTAAACTTCACGTTTTGCAACTTCTTTTGATCGGCAGTCAACAAACTTTTCAACACGGTTTGTGATGTCCATTGTTCCGGTCAGCTTTTTCTTGGTGTCAATTCTGACCTTTTCTGCATTTTCACGGCTACGCTTGTTGATTAAAACCTGATTTGCAATTTTTTCTGCGTCGTTTTTATTTTCAATAAAGTAAACTTCAAGCTGATGACGAAGAAATTCTGTCATAGCATCCTGAATAAACTTGTTATTTATAGCTTTCTTTGTCTGGTTTTCGTAGCTTGTCTGTGTTGAGAATGAGTTGATAACAAGTGCCAAACAGTCCGCAACGTCGGTGAACGTTATACGGGACTCGGTCTTGTTATACTTTCCGCTTTGCTTTAAATACTGGTCGATTGCGAAAACAAAGGCATTCTTAACAGCCTTATCAGGTGAACCGCCGTGTTCAAGCCAGCTTGAGTTGTGGTAGTATTCTAATAGGTTTACCTTTGATGAGAAACAGAACGCAATCTGCATCTTCACCTTGTACTCAGGCTTGTCTTCACGGTCACGGCCAACACGCTCTGCATCCCAGACTTCGGTTGTGGTGAAGCCGTCTTCGCCAACGTGGTCATTTAAGTAGTCCACAATACCGTTTTCATAGTAGTATTCAAAAAGCTGTGTACCTTCATCGGTTTCGTTATAGAGAACGAATCTGATTCCGGCGTTGGTCATAGCCTGCTTTTTTAGAACATCCTGATAATATTCCACAGGAATGTTTATATCAGTAAATACTTCCATATCCGGCTTCCACTTAATTGTAGTACCGGTTTTATTTGAATTAACGGGAACACTTGATAAGCCACCAACGTTTTCACCCTTTTCAAAGTGAAGATTGTAGCGTGTTTTATCACGAACAACTTCAACATCCATATACTCTGCAGAGTACTGTGTTGCACAAGCGCCAAGACCATTCAGGCCAAGGCTGTATTCATACATACCGCCTGAGTTGTTGTTGTATTTTCCGCCAGCATAAAGCTCACAGAAAACAAGCTCCCAGTTATATCTTTCTTCCTTTTTATTATAATCCACAGGGATACCGCGACCATAGTCACGTACCTCGATACTGCCGTCACGAAAACGAGTTATTTCGATAATATTTCCGTAGCCCTCACGAGCTTCGTCAATGGAGTTTGACAGAATTTCAAAGAAGGAATGCTGGCATCCCTCAAGGCCATCAGAACCAAAAATAACCGCAGGACGTTTACGAACTCTGTCGGCACCTTTTAAGCTCTGAATACTTTGATTTCCGTACTCTTCCTTTTTCTTTGGCATACTATTTTCCTTTCTAACTATATATAGTTTTAAAATAGGCACTTTACCTTTCTATTATACTACAACTAGTAGATTTTGTCAAATTTAGGATGGGATATTGTATTTATTTCTGAAATGTGTTAAAATGAATTCATCAAGATGAATTCAGCTAAATTCGCTGACGCGAGCTAAATTGAGTAAACTCAGCTAAATTACCTGCGGTAGCTAAATGTGCTTCGCACGCTTTTGGCGAATTTAATTTAGCTGTTTGAAAAACAATTTAGCTATGTAGCGAAGCGAAATAATTTAGCTGTGAACGTTAGTTCAAAATTTAGCTAAAACAAATTGATTGGAAGTGAAATGATGTCAGAGAGTATAATGCTTGATAAAGCAAAAGATTTTGCGGTTGAAATTATAAATATGTGTAAGAATATTAAAGAAACAAAGAGAGAAAGCGTTTTAACAAATCAGCTTATGCGTTCAGGAACATCTGTTGGTGCCAATATTCACGAATCAAAATATGCGCATGGAACAAAAGATTTTATATCAAAAATGCAAATAGCATTGAAAGAATGTTATGAATCAGAGTACTGGTTGGAACTTCTTAATAGAACAGGATATATTGGTGAAGAACAATACAAGGTAGTAGCAAATAATTGTGGTCAAATCCGTAGAATGCTGATATCTTCCATAAATACAGTAAAAGATAATACTAAAGGAGAATGATATGGATATATCATATGTAAATGGAACGAACAAGTTTAATTATAGAGTTTGTGCTATCATAATAGATGATAATAAAATACTGGCTATGCACGATGAGCGATCTCCATATTATTATCTTCCAGGCGGCAGAGTAACAATAGGAGAAACAGCAGAGCAGGCAGTTATTAGAGAAGTATATGAAGAACTTAATATCAAAGCTTCAATAATTAGACCATTATGGCTAAATCAGGCATTCTTTACAGAAGATGTAGACAATTTAAATTATCATGAAATATGCATATATTTTTTAATGGATATATCCAACACTGATATTTTAAACAAAGGAAAAAAATTTATAACAAGAGAAGGTAATTATACTCATTCATTTGAATGGTTAGCTTTTGAAAAATTAAAGGATGAATATTTCTATCCAATATTTTTAAAAAAGGAAATATATAATTTGCCAAAAGAATTTACAATACGTATTGAAAACGAATAAATATATTCCGGCATATTATTTTGCCGATAAATGAGAGGATTATAACTATGAATTCAGCGTACATATACCTACAGATTTACAGACTTTTTGATAACACAACGCCACTCAAATTTGATTGCGGTAAGTTGTGTCAAAGTGCATGCTGTCAGGGTGACGAGTCAGGAATGTATCTTTTCCCAGGTGAGAAAAACGTTTACCGTCTTTTGAATTGCGACTGGGCAAAGGTTGAAAAGTCGGATTTTACATATAGCTATAACGGAAAAACTAAGAATGTACCGCTTTTGGTGTGTAAGGGCAGTTGTGACCGATATGAACGTCCACTTGCTTGCCGAATTTTCCCGCTGACGCCGTATCTTGATAAAGACGGCAAACTTCAGGTTATAATGGACCCGAGAGCAAAATCCGTTTGCCCGATTGCAAAGGAGCTTGACGAAGATGAGCTTTCGGAGAACTTTGCAAAACGAGTTAAAAAGGCGTTTTTACCACTTATGAAAAATGCAGAGTTTCGTGCATTTATGAAAACCTATTCAGAATATTTAGACGAATTTAAAAAGTTTTTTTGATAGATAAAAAGTCCTAAAAAAGGATGTGATTTTTATTATACTGATAATAGCGGAAAAACCAAGCCTTGCAAGAAACATCGCATCATCCCTTGGGAAAATGCGAAAAGGCGACGGTTTTTTGGCAGATGATAAATATATTGTAACATGGGCGTTTGGACACCTTTTCTCTCTTGCGGATATTGAAGAGTATTCCCCGAACCCTGACGGAAGATGGAGTATGAAAAACATTCCCTGCTTTCCTAAAAACTTTCAGTTTCAGCTGAAAAAGGGCAAGGACGGAGCGGTTGATAGCGGTGTAAAGCATCAGTTTGAAGTGATAAAAAGCCTTTGCCAAAGGGAAGACGTTACAACAATCGTTAACGCAGGCGATGCTGACCGCGAGGGTGAAATTATAATAAGAATAATTGTGGAAAAGGCAGGGATTCAAGGCAAAGCATTTAAAAGACTTTGGCTTCCTGACCAGACACCGCAAACTATAAACCGTGCAATCGGCGAAATGAAAGACGAAGCCGAGTATCAGAATCTTGCAAATGAGGGATTGGCACGTACATATATGGACTGGCTTTACGGCGTTAACCTGACCCGTTATGCAACCTTGAAATCAGGAACACTGCTTCGTGTCGGAAGAGTTATTGTGCCGATTGTTAAGGCCATTTATGACCGCGATATGCAAATCCGCAACTTTAAGCCGGATATTTACTATGCCATAGTTTCAAAGGCGGAAACAAAGGGCGAAGAGATTGAGCTTCAAAGCAAGGAAAAGTTTGATAAAAACAAGCTGAATCTGGCCCAAGATCTTTGCCGAAAGTATAACGCCGAAACGGCAGTTGTTACCGACAAAAAGAAGAAAAAGGACACGGTTAATCCGGGGAAGCTTTATTCTTTAACAAAACTTCAAAATGTTCTTGGTAAGAAGTATAAGATGTCAATGGAAGACAGCTTAAAAATTCTTCAGGGACTTTATGAAAAGGGCTATGTTACTTATCCAAGAACCAACTCGGAATACCTTGCAACTGCGGAGCAGGACAAGGTTAAGGCAATAATCGAGGGTGTTAAAAAGCTTGGTTACCCTGTGGAATTTAAGTTCAAAAAGACTATTTTTGACGATAAAAAGATTGAGTCTCACTCGGCTTTAACACCAACCTATAAAATTCCGCAAAAGGATGCATTATCGGAAGATGAATACAAGGTGTATTCAACTGTTATGCGAAGATTTGCGGCGGTATTTTGCAGCGAAGAATGTATCGCGGAAAAGAACGAGATAAAAATTAAGGTTGGGGACTTGGAAGAGTTCACACTAAAAGGAACGGTAATCCTGCAAAAAGGCTGGACAAAATACGATGATTACAACAAGAAGGACAAAATCCTGCCACAGCTTGAAGTGGGTGATGTTGT
>JAFUJN010000172.1 GCA_017468095.1 Clostridia bacterium | reverse complement strand
GCGGGAGGTTGCAAGCCACAGAGCTTGGTTTTTCCGTGGAGAATGTCCGATTCATGAAACCGGGCGACAGGTCACGCTGCATAAGGTATAAGGCGATTACGGGACAGCTATGTCCGGTAATAAGCTTGAGTTGTGTACTTTTGCGGCTACGATGCCCCGGATGCCTGATAAAACAGGTAGTTCGGGTTTTATTTTGGGCGAATATGGAAACGCCCGGCAACGTTGTTTAAAATGTTGCCAGCTGTCGTGCAAGTGTTGAGCGCGAAAATAACGCGCCCACAAGCCAATTAAAAACTATAGGAGGGAAAAAACATGGCAGCAACTCAGAAAATCAGAATCAAGTTAAAGGCTTATGATCACGCTGTACTTGACCAGTCAGCTGAAAAGATCGTTGAGATTGCGAAGAAGACAGGTGCTAAGGTATCAGGTCCTATTCCGCTACCAACTGACAAGGAAGTTATCACAATCCTTCGTGCGGTTCATAAGTACAAAGATTCTCGTGAGCAGTTCGAAAGAAGAACTCACAAAAGACTAATTGACATAGTTGTTCCAGGCGCTAAGACAATGGAAGCACTATTCAAAATCGACCTACCTGCTGGCGTAGAATTCGACGTAATTCAGAAATAAGCAGGAAACCAAAAAGTGCAGTAGCCCACGGGCTATGATGCAGGTCACGTTCCCGCGTTGCTTTTTAAGGGAACCAATAACTGAAAAGAAAGGATGAAAAAAATGAAAAAAGCGATTTTAGGCACAAAGTTGGGTATGACTCAAATTTTTGCTGAAGACGGAAAAGTAATTCCTGTTACAGTTGTTAAAGCTGGTCCTTGTGCAGTAGTACAGACTAAGACAGTTGAAACAGACGGTTACGAATCAGTTGTAGTTGGCTACGGTGATGTTAAAGAAAAGTCACTTAACAAGCCAATGAAGGGCATCTTTGCAAAGGCAAATGTTGCACCAAAGAAGTATCTAAGAGAATTTAGATTAGAAGAAGCTACACTTTCAGTAGGCGACGAAATCAAAGCTGACATTTTTGAAGCTGGCGAAAAGGTTGACGTTTCAGGAATTTCAAAGGGTAAAGGTTTCGCAGGTCCTATGAAGAGATGGGGACTTCACAGAGGTCCTATGTCTCACGGTTCAGGTTACCACAGAGGCTCAGGTTCAATGGGCGCTTGTTCAAACCCTGGACGTGTAATGAAGGGCAAGAAGCTTCCTGGACATATGGGTGTTGTAAAAGTTACAATCCAGAACTTGGAAATCGTTAAGGTTGATGCTGAAAACGAACTAATCCTTGTTAAGGGTGCTATCCCAGGCAATAAGGGTGGACTTGTTACAATCAGAAATAGCGTAAAGGCGTAATGGAGATCGGAAAGGAGGAATAAAATATGGCTAAAGTTGCTTTATATAACATGGAAGGCGTTAAGACAGGCTCTATGGAAGTTTCCGACAGCATCTTCTGCGCCGAGGTTAATAACTCAGTATTACACACAGTAATCACAAATTACCTTGCAAACCAGAGACAGGGCACACAGTCTACTAAAACTCGTACAGAAGTACGCGGTGGTGGTATTAAGCCTTGGAGACAGAAGGGCACAGGCCGTGCAAGACAGGGTAGTATCCGTGCTCCACAGTGGACAGGCGGTGGCGTTGCATTAGGTCCAAAGCCTCGTGATTACAGATATAGTATCAATAAGAAGCTAAAGAAGATCGCTCTAAGATCTGCTTTATCTGCTAAATATGAAGCTTATGAAATTTATGTAGTTGAAGATTTGAAGATGGATGAAATCAAAACTGCTACAATCGCTAAGATGCTTAAGGGTATGGAAATTGACTCTAAGGCATTGATCGTAACAGCAGAACTTGATAAGAACGTTTACAAGTCAGCTAGAAACATCAAGGGTGTTACTCCTACTTATGTAGATGTACTAAACACTTACGAAGTTCTAAAGCATGACAAGTTCATTATCTCAAAAGAAGCTGTTGCTAAAATTGAGGAGGTGCTCAGCTAATGAAATTCGCACACGATATAATCAGAAAGCCAATCATCTCTGAGCGCAGTATGGAAGCTGTATTCGACAGAGAAGGCAACGAAATCAAAAAGTACACTTTTGAAGTGGCTACATCTGCTAATAAAGTAGAAATCAAGAAGGCTGTTGAAGAAATCTTCGGCGTTAAAGTTGCAGACGTTAACACAATCAACGTAACAGGCAAGCTTAAGAGAATGGGCCGTTACGAAGGTAGAAGAGCTTCTTCAAAGAAGGCTATCGTAACCCTAGCTAAGGGTTCAAAGACTATTGAGTTCTTTGATATGTAATTATAGAAATAGGAGGAAAGTATAATGGCTATCAGAAGTTTTAAGCCTACCTCTCCTGCAAGAAGACACATGACAGTTTCTGACTTTAGTGAAATCACTAAGTTCGAGCCAGAACGTTCATTATTAGCTTCAAAGAAAAAGAACGCAGGTAGAAATTCATATGGTAGAATTACTGTTCGTCACAGAGGCGGCGGTAACAAGAAAAAATACAGAATTATCGACTTCAAGAGAAATAAGGACGGAATGCCAGCTACAGTTATTGGTATCGAATACGATCCAAACAGATCAGCTAACATCGCTCTTATCCAGTATGAAGACGGTACAAAGGCTTACATTTTAGCACCAGTTGGCCTAACAGACGGTCACATCGTTGTTTCAGGCGAAGGCGCAGATATTAAGCCAGGTAACGCATTATTCTTAAAGGATATCCCTGTTGGTACACTTATCCACAACATCGAGCTATATCCTGGTAAGGGTGCTCAGCTTGTTCGTTCAGCTGGTACATCAGCTCAGCTTATGGCTAAAGAAGGTAAGTACGCACAGGTTAGACTTCCATCCGGCGAAGTAAGAATGGTTCGCTTGGATTGTAAGGCAACTATCGGTCTTGTAGGAAATCAGCAGCACGAAAACATTTCTATCGGTAAAGCTGGTAGAAAGCGTCACATGGGTTGGAGACCTACAGTTCGAGGCGTTGTAATGAACCCGAACGATCACCCTCACGGCGGTGGTGAAGGTAAATCTCCTATCGGTCGTCCAGCGCCGGTTACTCCTTGGGGTAAACCAGCTCTTGGCTTGAAGACAAGAAAGCACAAGAATCAGACTGATAAGTTTATCGTTAAGAGAAGAAACGCTAAATAATTAAAGGAGGAATTCAATAATGGGTAGATCACTTAAAAAAGGACCTTTCGTGGAAGAGCGTCTAATGAGCAGAATCGATGCTATGAACGCTGCAAACGAAAAGAAGGTTATTAAGACTTGGTCAAGAGCTTCTACAATCTTCCCTGAAATGGTTGGACACACAATCGCTGTTCACGACGGAAGAAAGCATGTCCCTGTATTCATCAGCGAAGACATGGTAGGACACAGACTTGGCGAATTTGCTCCTACAAGAACATTTAAAGGTCACGTTGGAGCTAAAACATCCAGATAATTTAAAACTGTTTGAAACGCTGTATCGGTACGAACTCCTCGTGCCGGTAGGCTAACCAATATGTTTTGAGAACTTATATTAAAAAATATAAATCCTAAAACTTGAAAGGAGGATTCCATATTATGGAAGCACGCGCTAGTGTAAAATACGCTCGTATATCATCGAGAAAAGTTAAAATTGTTCTTGACCTTATAAGAGGCAAGGATGCAGGTTATGCAATGGGTATCCTTAAGAATACACCAAAGGCAGCCAGCGAAATTCTTGAAAAATTATTGAAGTCAGCTATGGCTAATGCTACTAACAACTTCGGCATGGACGCATCAAAGCTTTATGTTGCAGAATGTTACGCAACTCAGGGCCCAACTCTTAAGAGAGTTCAGCCAAGAGCACAGGGCAGAGCCTTCAGAATTTTGAAGAGAACAAGCCATATCACTTTAGTTTTAAAGGAAAAAGAATAATTTAAGAAGGAGGTAAATCCTAATGGGACAAAAAGTTAATCCGCACGGTCTTAGAGTCGGTATCATTAAGGACTGGGATTCTAAGTGGTTTGCAGGTAAAAAAGAATTCGGAGACCAGTTGGTTGAAGATTACAATATTAGAAAATTTGTCAAGAAGTCTTGCTATGACGCTGGAGTTTCCAAGATCGTTATAGAAAGAAAGCAGAACAAAGTTTACGTTACATTATACGTTGCAAAGCCAGGCTTTGTAATTGGTAAGGGCGGCGCTGAAATCGACAAGTTGAAGACTCAGCTTGAAAAGATGACAAAGAAGAGCGTTAACGTAAACATCATGGAAGTTAAAAACCCTGACACAAACGCTCAGCTTGTTGCTGAAAACATTGCAGCTCAGCTTGAAAAGAGAATTTCTTTCAGACGTGCTATGAAGCAGGTTATGGGAAGAGCTATGAGATGCGGCGTTAAGGGTATCAAGACAGCAGTTGCAGGTCGTGTAGGCGGCGCTGAAATTGCACGTACAGAACAGTATCACGAAGGTACTATTCCACTACAGACTTTGAGAGCTGATATCGATTACGGTTTTGCAGAAGCTGCAACAACTTACGGTATCCTCGGCGTTAAGGTTTGGATTTACAAGGGTGAAGTTCTGGCAGAGTCTGCACCTAAGAGAGAGGAAAGACAGCCAAGAAAGCCAAGACCTGAACGCAAAGCGAAGGGAGGCAATAAATAATGTTATTACCTAAGAGAGTTAAGTATAGAAGAGTTATGCGTGGCAGAATGAAGGGAAAGGCAACACGTGGCAACGTTGTATCAAACGGTGAATACGGTTTGCAGGCTTTAGAGCCATCATGGATCACTTCAAGACAGATCGAAGCAGCCCGTATCGCTATGACAAGATACACAAAGCGTGGCGGTCAGGTTTGGATCAAGATTTTCCCGGATAAGCCAATCACACAGAAGCCTGCTGAAACACGAATGGGTTCAGGTAAGGGTTCTCCAGAATACTGGGCAGCAGTAGTTAAGCCAGGTAGAGTTATGTTCGAAATCGGCGGCGTTTCAGAAGAAGTCGCTCGCGAAGCTCTTCGTCTTGCTATGCACAAGCTACCAGTAAAGTGCAAATTTGTAAAACGTGAAGAGAAGGATGGTGAATAAGAATGAAAGTAACTGAGCTTAGAGAACTTGCTACAGAAGAGCTTTTAACAAAGCTTGCTGACAATAAGCAGGAACTATTCAACTTAAGATTTCAGCACGCTATTAACCAGCTTGATAATCCTAAGAAAATAGCAGAAGTAAAGAAAACTATCGCTCGTATAAAAACCATCATTCATGAAAGAGAATTAGAGGATTCTGCAATCTAATGAAGGTTTAATACATTGGCTTGTATGAAAGGAGGCCTATACAGTGGAAAGAAATACCCGTAAGGTAAAGATCGGAAAAGTAATCAGCAACAAAATGGATAAAACAATCGTTGTTGCTATTGAAGAAAGCGTAAAGCATCCGCTTTATAGCAAGGTTATTAAAAGAACTTACAAGCTGAAGGCACACGACGAAGAAAATGTTTGTGGCATCGGCGATAAGGTAAAAGTTATGGAAACAAGACCTCTATCAAAGGATAAGAGATGGAGATTAGTTGAGATTGTTGAAAAGGCACAGTAATTTTACTTGCCAGAAGGAGGAAAGAACATGATACAACAACAGACACGCTTAAAAGTTGCCGATAACACAGGCGCTAAAGAAGTTATGTGTATTCGTGTTATGGGCGGTTCTAAGAAAAGATATGCAGCCGTAGGCGATGAGATCATCTGTTCTGTTAAGAAGGCAACACCAGGCGGAGTTGTTAAAAAAGGTGATGTTGTTAAGGCTGTTGTAGTGAGAACTGTAAAAGAAACAAGACGAGCTGACGGTTCTTATATAAGATTTGACGAGAACGCTGCTGTAATAGTTAAGGATGACAAGAACCCAAGAGGTACTCGTATATTCGGACCTGTTGCAAGAGAGCTTCGTGAAAAAGACTATATGAAGATATTGTCATTGGCTCCGGAAGTTCTTTAATTAGGAGGTAAATACGATGAAAAAGATGCATGTTAAACGCGGTGATATCGTAAAAGTTATCTCCGGTAAAGACAAGGGTAAAGAAGGCAAGGTCATGGTAGCTTTCCCAGAAGAAGGAAAAGTTATCGTTGAAGGCGTTGCAATGGTTAAAAAGCACCAGAAGGCTAGAGCACAGGGACAGGAAAGCGCAATCGTAACTAAGGAAGCTGCAATCGATGCTTCAAACGTATTACGTGTATGTTCAAAGTGCGGCAAGGCAGTAAGAACCGGCGTTAAGGTACTAGAGGACGGTTCAAAGGTAAGATACTGCAAGAAGTGCGAAGAAGTATTTAACAACTAATTTAACGGAAGGAGGCAAAACAGACAATGTCAAGAATGCAAGAAAAATATAAGAGCGAAGTTGCTCCTGCACTTATGGCAAAGTTCGGCTATAAGAGCACAATGCAGATCCCGAAGCTTGAAAAGATTGTAATCAACATCGGTATGTCAGACGCAAAGGAAAATCCGAAGGTAATTGAAGCTGCTATGAACGATTTGGCACTAATTACAGGTCAGAAAGCCGTTGTTACAAAGGCAAGAAAATCAGTTGCTAACTTCAAACTTCGTGAAGGCATGAACATTGGATGTAAGGTAACATTAAGATCTGAAAAGATGTATGAATTCTTAGACAGATTATTTAGTATAGCACTACCTCGTGTACGTGACTTTAAGGGAATCAATCCTAATTCATTTGACGGAAGAGGTAACTATTCTTTAGGTATTAAAGAACAGCTTATCTTCCCTGAAATTGACTACGATAAGATTGATAAAATCAGAGGTATGGATATTATCATGGTAACAACTGCAAAAACCGATGAAGAAGCCCGTGAGCTTTTAAGCCTGATGGGTGCTCCATTTGTTCGTAGCTAATAAGGAGGAAAAGAATTATGGCAAAAAGATCTATGGTTGTTAAACAACAGAGAAAGCCTAAACATTCAACTCAAGCTTATTCAAGATGTAAGATTTGTGGCTGACCTCATGCTTATTTGAGAAAGTTCGGCATTTGCCGTATCTGCTTCAGAGAATTGGCTTACAAGGGCCAGATTCCAGGCGTTAAGAAAGCAAGTTGGTAATAATAGGTAAAAATCTATTCCCGATATATTTCGGAAGGAGGTAAATATAATGCAAATAACTGATCCAATTGCAGATATGCTAACTCGTATCAGAAATGCTAACACAGCAAAGCACGAAACAGTTGACATTCCTGCATCAAATATGAAGAAAGCTATTGCAGAGATCCTTAATAACGAAGGCTATATCAAAGGCTATCAGATTATCGAGGATGGTAAGCAGGGCGTTATAAGAGTTACACTTAAGTACACAAGCAACAAGGAAAAGGTTATCAGCGGTATTAAGAGAATTTCTAAGCCAGGTCTTAGAATGTACGCTCCAGCTGATGAACTTCCAAGAGTTTTGAAGGGTTTGGGAATCGCAATTATCTCAACTTCAAAGGGTATCATGACTGATAAGGAAGCAAGAAAGCTTCACATCGGTGGCGAAATCCTAGCATTTGTTTGGTAATTAAGACGTTTTGTGTTATTTCCTGAAAGCACAAAATTTGAGAATTTTTTAAGGAGGAAAAGACTTATGTCAAGAATTGGTAAAATGCCTATTCCGGTACCAGCCGGCGTAACAGTTACAATAGGCGCAGACAATGAAGTGACAGTAAAGGGCCCTAAGGGTACACTTTCAAGAACACTTCATGCTGATATGATTATTAAATCAGAAAACAACGAAATTGTTGTTGAGCGTCCTTCAGAAGAGAAGATGCACAAAGCACTTCACGGCTTAACAAGAACACTTATCAACAACATGGTAGTTGGTGTAACCGAAGGCTTCAAGAAAGAACTTGAAATCAACGGTGTAGGTTACAGAGCACAGATGCAGGGTAACAAGCTTTGCCTAACACTTGGATTCTCACATCCGGTTGAATACGAAGCTTGTGAAGGCGTAACAATCGAAGTTCCAGCTCCTAACAAGATCATTGTTTCAGGTGCAAACAAGGAACACGTTGGTGCAACTGCTGCTAAAATCAGAGAATACAGACTACCTGAACCATACAAGGGCAAGGGTATTAAGTATATCGATGAAGTTATCAGACGTAAAGAAGGTAAAGCGGGAGCTAAGAAGAAATAATAGAAAGGAGTGTTCTTAAATGATAAACAAGAAAAATAGTAACGTTGCAAGAATTAAGCGTCACCAGAGAGTCAGAAAGAACATCTCCGGTACTGCGGAGAGACCTCGTCTGAACGTTTATAGAAGCTTAAATCACATTTATGCTCAGATTATTGATGACACAAAGGGAATCACTTTGGTTAGTGCTTCAAGCATGGACAAAGACTTTAACGCATACGGCGGAAATATCGAAGGCGCAAAGGCTGTAGGTAACGCTGTTGCTAAGAAGGCTTTGGAAAAAGGCATTAAGGCCGTTGTATTCGACAGAGGCGGATACATCTATCACGGTAGAGTTGCAGCTCTTGCAGAAGGTGCAAGAGAAGGCGGCTTGGAATTCTAATTAAAGGAGGAAAAACTTGTGGCTGAAAGAATAGATGCAGCAACACTTGATCTTCAGGAAAAATTAGTTGAAGTTAACCGTGTTGCGAAGACAGTAAAGGGCGGTAGAACAATGCGTTTCTCAGCATTGATGGTAGTCGGCGACGGCAACGGTCATGTTGGATGCGGTATTGGTAAGGCAACTGAAATCCCTGACGCAATCAGAAAGGGTATCGAAGATGCTAAGAAGAACATGATCACTGTTCCTTTAAACGAAACAACAATTACACACGAAACTATCGGTGAATTCGGTGCAGGAAGAGTACTTTTAAAGCCTGCTAAAGAAGGTACCGGAGTTATCGCCGGCGGCGCAGTTCGTGCAGTTGTAGAACTTGCCGGAATTAAGGATATCAGAACAAAATGCTTGCGTTCAAACAACAAGAAGAATGTTGTTAAGGCAACAATCGCCGGTCTTGCTAGCTTGAAGGAGCCTGAAGCAGTTGCTAAGCTCCGTGGCAAGGAAGTTGACCAAATCTTAGGTTAAGGAGGCCAGTGCATTATGTTAAAGGTTAAATTAGTAAAGAGCACAATTGGTTGCAAGAAAGACCAGATCGCAACAGTTGCAGCTTTGGGACTAAAGAAAATCAGAGATGTGAAAGAACACAACGATACTCCTCAAATCAGAGGTATGATTAACAAAGTTTCTCATCTTGTAGAAGTTGAGGAAAACTAAACTTAAATTGATAAGAAGGAGGTGTAGCAAATGAGATTGGATGAACTTAAACCTTCAGAGGGTTCAAGATTTGAATCAAAGAGAGTTGGTAGAGGTATCGGTTCAGGTACCGGTAAGACATCAGGTAAAGGTCATAAGGGTCAGAACGCACGTTCAGGCGGCGGTGTAAGACCTGGCTTTGAAGGTGGTCAGATGCCTCTTTACAGAAGACTTCCAAAGAGAGGCTTCACTAATATATTTGCTAAAAAGTATGTTACTGTTAACGTAGAAGTTTTAGAAAAATTCGAAAACGGAACAGAAGTAACAGCTGAAGTTTTAAAAGAAGCTGGAATTATTTCCAAAACTCTTGACGGTGTTAAGATCCTTGGCAGAGGTGAAGTAACAAAGAGCCTTACAGTTAAGGTTGCAGGTTTTACTGCATCTGCTAAAGAAAAGATTGAAAAAGCCGGTGGAAAGGCAGAGGTGATCTAATATGTTTAGTACAATTAGAAACGCTTTCCGCGTTCCGGAACTACGTAAGAAGATCTGGTTTACAATTGCTATGATGATTGTTTTCAGATTTGGTGCACATATTCCTGTACCATTCCTTTCAAAGGAAGCTATGGAAGCATTCTTAGGCGGTGGCGGAACAGACTTGTTCTCACTATTTAACGTATTCACCGGTGGTGCGTTTGCAAACGCAACCGTTATGGCACTTGGTGTATCTCCATACATCAACGCGTCAATCATTATGCAGCTTTTAGCTGTAGCAATCCCTGCACTTGAAAGACTTTCAAAGGAAGGTCTTGAAGGCAGAAAGAAGATCAACAAGATTACAAGATATGTAGGTATTATCCTTGCTTTCGTTCAGGGTGCCGGTCTTTATATCACACTTCACAACATGGGTGTTGAAAATCCGGGTCTTGAAGTTATCAAGAATGAAGGCGTGTTGACATTCTTTATCATCACACTTACATTCACAGCAGGTACTGCATTCGTTGTATGGCTTGGTGAACAGATTACTGAAAAGGGTATCGGAAACGGCGTTTCCCTTATCATCTTTGCAGGTATCATCTCAAGCATTCCATCAGGAGCTGTAATGATTTACAATCAGTTCTTAGCAAGTGGTGTAAGATCACTTGGTAACGTTCTTATCGCTGTTGGAATCATGTTAATTGCAATTCTTGCTGTTGTATTGGTAGTATTCTTCGACGCTGCTGAGCGTAGAATTCCAGTACAGTATGCAAAAAGAGTAGTAGGAAGAAAGATGTATGGCGGACAGAGCACAAACATTCCTATTAAGGTTGTTATGGGCGGCGTTATGCCAATCATCTTCGCATCAAGCATTATGGCTTTCCCTGCAACAATCGTAAGACTTGTATCAAGCGGAAATCTTCCACAGGAAGGTATCTGGTACAGAGTTCTTGGTTGCTTAACTGCAGGTTATGGCCCAGCTTGGACAGATGCTGTTTATGCAGTAATTTATTTCTTACTAATAATCTTCTTCACATATTTCTATTCTTCAATCCAGTTCAATCCGATTGAAATGGCAAATAATATGAAGAAGTCAGGCGGATATATCCCAGGTTACAGACCTGGTAAGCCTACAAGCGACTATATCGCAAAGGTTGCATCAAGACTTAACCTAACAGGCGCATTCTTCTTAGGAATTATCGCTGTTCTTCCGGTTATCATGGGTGCAGCATTCGGTATACAGGGTATTCAGATCGGTGGTACATCACTTCTAATTATGGAAGGTGTTGCGCTAGAAAGCGTACGTCAGATCGAATCACAGCTTGTTATGAGAAACTATAAAGGATTTTTAGAGTAATAAAAGAGAGGCGGCAAACATTATGAAGCTTATACTATTAGGGCCTCCGGGTGCCGGTAAAGGTACACAGGCCGAGGTACTAACGAAGAAACTTGGAATAGAAACTATTTCAACAGGTGTAATGCTAAGAGCTGCCATGAGAGACGGAACAGACCTTGGAAAACTCGCAAAAGAGTATATTGACCAGGGAAAACTTGTTCCGGACGAAGTTGTCGTTGGAATTGTAAAGGAAAGACTGTCACAGGATGACTGTAAAAACGGTTTCATCCTGGACGGCTTCCCAAGAACAATCCCGCAGGCAGAAGCACTAACAAATGCAGGAGTGGAAATTGACAAGGTTTTATCCTTGGAAGTTGATGACGAGATAATCGTTGAAAGACTTACAGGCAGAAGAGAGTGCAAGGCGTGCGGAACCCCTTATCACATTAAGAATAAGCCGGTTCCTGAAAGCGGAAAATGCGTTTGCGGTGGCGAAATTATTCAGCGTGCTGACGATAACGAGGAGACTATAAGAAACCGAATTAAAGTTTATCACGAACAAACAGAGCCAATTAAGGAATACTACGCTTCTTTAGGAAAAGTGGTTAGTGTTGACAGCGCAGGCACTGTTGAAGAGACAAATGCGGCGGTAATCAGCGCCCTTGGTCTTTAAGTAATAGGTGAAGCAATGATTACTATTAAATCAAAGTCTGAAATTGAAAAGATGCGATTAGCTGGAAAAATTACAGGCGATGCATTAAGATTGATAGAAAAACACATAAGACCCGGAGTTTCAACTCTGGAGCTTGATAAAATTGCTTATGACTTTATAAAAAAACAGGGAGCCATACCATCGTTTCTGAACTATAATGGTTTTCCGGGCAGTATTTGCGCATCCCCGAACAGTTGGGTGGTGCACGGAATACCGTCAAAGAATATCGTTTTAAAAGAAGGCGACATCATAAGTATTGATATGGGAGCGTGCAAAGACGGTTACCATGGCGATGCGGCAAGAACTTTTGCAGTTGGAAAGATTTCCGATGAAGCACAGAAGCTAATTGATGTCACAAAGCAAAGCTTCTTTGAAGGCATAAAGCATGCAACGCACGGTGCTAAACTGGGTGATGTATCAGCAGCCATTCAGGAGTATGTTGAAAAACACGGATATTCAGTTGTAAGAGACTTGGTTGGACACGGCATCGGAAGAAATCTTCATGAGGATCCAAGCGTTCCTAATTTCGGAAGGGCCGGAAGAGGCGTTAAGCTTGCAGCGGGTATGACAATAGCTGTTGAACCTATGGTTAACGAAGGCGAGTATGATGTGGTAGTGCTGGATGATGACTGGACGGTGGAAACCGAAGACGGAAGTTTATCAGCACACTACGAAAACACAATCCTTATAACCCGTGGTGAGTGCGAGATTTTAACACTTTAAGAAAGGGACTTTAAATGGAAATCGAAAGAGGAAGTCTGGTTTATTCAATAGCGGGACGAGATAAGGGAAACTTATTTCTTGTTCTTAAAAGAGATGGCGATTTTGTCTATCTTGCAGACGGAGACATGCGAAAGTTAGAGAATCCCAAAAAGAAAAAAATTAAGCACACAAACAAAACTAACACACTTTTGGAACTTGATTTTGATAATATTTCAAATTCCGATATACGAAAAATTCTAAAGAAAGTATGATTTAAGGGAGGTAGTAATCTTGGCAAAGGAAGATGTTTTAGAATTAGAAGGTACGGTTGTTGAAAACCTACCTAATGCTATGTTTAAAGTTGAGCTTGAAAACGGCCATCAGATATTGGCTCATATTTCGGGCAAATTGAGAATGAACTTCATTAAGATTCTCCCTGGTGATAAGGTGACAATTGAAATGTCTCCATACGACCTTACAAGAGGCAGAATCACCTGGAGATCTAAATAAGGAGGAAAAACAATGAAAGTACGTCCATCAGTAAAGCCAATTTGCGAAAAATGTAAGATCATTAAGCGCAAGGGCAAGATAATGGTTATTTGTGAGAACCCGAAACATAAACAAAAGCAAGGCTGATTTCAATTTTAAAGTTCAAATATAGCCCAAATGGGGCTACGATCCATAATTTTAAATGAAATCAAAATGTATATGTTTGGTTATCACAATTGGGCAGTTACCATAAAGACTGCCAGAGTAAAATTTGTTATTGGCGGCAAAAGAACGAAAGATTACCCGCTTATAATATAGAAATTGTGAGATTTATGCTAGTGGAGGTGTAATAATGGCTAGAATAGCAGGTGTTGACTTACCAAGAGAAAAAAGAGTTGAAATCGGTTTGACTTATATCTACGGTATCGGTCTTAAGACATCACAGAAACTACTCAGGGAAAACAACATTAACCCTGACACAAGAGTTAAGGATTTAACTGAAGAAGAAGTTAACAAGTTAAGAGAAGCAATCGGTGCTAACTACACTGTTGAAGGTGAACTTAAAACACAGATTTCTCTTGACATTAAGAGACTTATGGAAATTGGTTGTTACAGAGGTGTTCGTCACAGAAAGGGTCTTCCTGTACGTGGTCAGAACACAAAGAACAACGCAAGAACAAGAAAAGGTCCAGCCAGAACAATGGCTAACAAAAAGAAGTAAAGGAGGTACTAAGCAATGGCTAAAGTGGCAAAAAGAACTACACGTGCTAAGCGTGTTAAGAAGAACATTGAAAAGGGAGCAGCACACATTCGCTCAACTTTCAACAACACAATCGTTACTATCACTGATGTAAACGGTAATGCACTTTCTTGGGCATCAGCCGGTGGCTTAGGCTTCCGTGGCTCAAAGAAAAGTACTCCGTTTGCTGCTCAGACAGCAGCAGAAACAGCAGCAAAGGCTGCTATGGAGCACGGACTCAAAACTGTTGAAGTTTACGTAAAGGGTCCTGGTGCAGGTCGTGAAGCTGCAATCCGTGCACTTCAGGCTGCAGGTCTTGAGGTTACAATGATTAAGGACGTAACTCCAATTCCTCACAACGGCTGCAGACCGCCTAAGAGAAGAAGAGTCTGATTTATCATTGTAATTAAGAGTAAAAGGAGGAAATTAAGATGGCTAGAAATATGCAACCAATTCTAAAGAGATGTAGAACTTTAGGAATTGAGCCTGCTGTTTTGGGTGTTCACAAGTCTTCAAAGATGAACCCAAACAAGAGCAGAAAGAAGCAGTCCGAATATGGTTTGCAGTTAAATGAAAAGCAGAAGGTTAAGTTTATATACGGCGTACTTGAGAAGCAGTTCAGAAAGTACTACGTTATGGCTACCAAGAAGCATGGAATTACAGGTGAAGAACTACTTTCAATTCTTGAAACAAGACTTGACAACGTAGTTTTCAGACTTGGACTTGCTAACACAAGAAGAGAAGCAAGACAGATCGTAAATCACGGTCACATTCTTGTAAACGGCAAAAAAGTTGACATTCCATCATATATCGTAAAGACTGGTGATACAGTTGCACTTCGCGAGAAGAGCAAGGCTTCACAGAGAATGAAGGATATCGCTGAAGCAAATGCTTCAAGAGCTGTACCGAAGTGGTTAGATATGGACAAGAATGCGCAGGCTGGTAAAGTAATTGCGCTTCCTACCCGTGAAGACATCGATTACGAGGTTGAGGAACACCTAATCGTCGAGTTGTATTCTAAGTAATAAATGTTTTCACCCTCGGTTAGTGGATAAATTACATGAATATGTGAAGGAGGGTTCAATACGATGATAGAAATGGAAAAACCCAATATAGAATGTAAGGTATTGACAGGAGATTACGGTGAATTCGTAGTTACACCGCTTGAACGCGGATACGCAACTACTATTGGTAATTCACTTCGCAGAATTTTGCTTTCATCACTTCCGGGTGCTGCAGCAACTTCTGTAAAAATAGACGGCGTACAGCACGAGTTTTCAACAGTGCCAGGCGTTAAAGAAGATGTTACTGAAATTATCATGAACATCAAAAAGCTTGCAATCAAATTACATTCTGATTCACCAAAGACAGTTGTTATCGAAGCAAAGGGTGCCGGTGAAGTTACAGCTGCAGACATCACAGCTGATGCTGAAGTTGAAATCTTCAATCCGGAACTTCATATTGCAACTTTGAATGAAGATGCAAGACTATATATGGAAATCACTATTGCTAAGGGTAGAGGATATGTTTCTGCAGAGAAGAATAAGCAGATGATGCAGCCACCAGTTGGTGTAATCCCTGTAGACTCAATCTTTACACCTGTTAAAAAGGTGAACTATACTGTTGAAAATACGCGTGTAGGAAGCAACACAGATAGAGAAAAGCTAACTGTTGAAGTTACTACAAATGCGACAACAACGCCTGATGAGGCTGTAAGTTTAGCAGCAAAGATCATGAACGACCTTTTGGTACTTTTCGTTGATTTGTCAGAAGAGGCAAAGAATACTGAAATAGTACGCGAGAAGGAAGAAAGCCAGAAGGTAAAGGTTCTTGAGATGACTATCGAAGACCTTGACCTATCAGTTCGTTCATATAACTGCTTGAAGCGTGCAGGTATCAACACTGTTGAGGACCTTGCAAACAAGTCTGAAGAGGAAATGATGAAGGTCAGAAACCTTGGAAGAAAGTCACTTGACGAAGTTAAGTTTAAGTTACACGCTTTGGGCCTTGCGCTAAAAGAAGAAGAAGACTAATATTTGCCGGATAGAAAAGGAGGAATTGTTAATGGGTACAAGAAAATTAAATCTTCCTACCGACCAGAGAATGGCACTTTTAAGAAACTTGGTAACAAGCTTCTTGGAAACTGGAAGAGTTGAAACAACATTAACAAGAGCTAAAGAAGCTCAGAGTTTGGCTGAAAAGATGATTACTCTTGGTAAGACAAACACATTGCACTCTCGCCGTCAGGCATTGGAGTTTATCACAAAGGAAGACGTAGTAACAAAGCTCTTCGCTGAAATTGCTCCTAAGTATGCTGATAGAAACGGTGGCTATACAAGAATCATGCAGACAGGCCCACGTCGTGGTGACGCTGCTCCAATGGCTATTCTTGAGTTAGTGTAAAAATTAAAATTAAACTGCAGACACAAAATTTGTGCCTGCAGTTTTTTAAGAATAAAAGGACATACGAAAAGTTTTCGTATGTCCTTTTTCTTTTCCGTTATTGAATTTTTAATAATCGCGGTATTTTATCATAAGCAAATAGGGAAAATAATACGATCCGCCGTAAGCGTTACAAAATCCCGCGGTATTCATAAAGGGAAAAGCATAAAGTCTTTCAGCATTCTTTAAATATTCATCATCTGATAGTGAAAAGATGCTCAAAACTTTAATCATATTTATTTAATTTTGTTTTCGTAGTCTTCAACCATCTTCTTAACCATCTGACCGCCGATTGAACCAGCCTGTCTTGATGTTAGGTCGCCGTTATAGCCCTGCTTTAGGTTTACGCCAACTTCGCTGGCAGCTTCCATCTTGAATCTTTCCATAGCTTCCTTAGCTTCAGGAACATTGATTTTTGATCTTGACATTTTTTCTTCCTCCATACAATTTTTTAAAGAATCTATCTAAAGTAACCGTTTGATTTCGGCTACAATGCTATTTTGTGATTTTGCCATTAAAATATAACTAAAAGATTTTTCCAAAAAAATCGTAAAATTTGACAAAATTTTAGGGAAGAAAAGAGCCTTACAGAATCTTTTCTGTAAGGCTTATAATTTCGTTTTGTATATCTTCTATTGTACGAATTTTTTCGTTTTCTACGCATAAAACGTGCTTCCAACCAAACTTTTCCGACACATATTTGGCGTTATTATAGCTTTTTTCAAGATATGAAAAATCGCTTTCGTGGATATCAAGCTTAGCTTCGCCCGAGAACTTGTTATCTCGTCCTTCCATAAGCTTTCTGCCGTAAACAGGTGGCATATCAAGGAAGATTGTGACTTCAGGCTTTGGAAGCTTATAAAGATTAAACTCAAAGTCGAAAAGCCAATCAAGGAACTTTTCCTTTTCCGCCAAATCTTCGATTTTTCCTGCCTGATGTATCATATTAGACGAAACATATCGGTCGGCAACAATTATTGTGTCAGGGTCTTCAAAATCCTTGTGCCAGTCGCTTCTATATGTTGCGAAGCGGTCGGCTGCAAACAGGGTGGAGGCGCAGTATGCGTC
>JAFUJN010000171.1 GCA_017468095.1 Clostridia bacterium | reverse complement strand
TTTCTTCATAATCAGGGCGTCTTCTGCCTGTGTTCCTGCGGATTCACAGATTATTGTAGCGCCGATATCACGCTCTGCCATAATTTCTGCTACGAAATCAAAATCAGGGCCATATACCGCGTCCTCGTAAGTCAGGTGCTTTTTCTCTCCGCCCTTTGTGTATTCAATCTTTGAAAAATGTGAGTGGAATACCTTTAGTCTTTCATTTCCCAGCTTATTTTCAATGGCATCAAAAATCTCTTCAAAATCAGCCTTTGTTTTAAGACCACCCAAAGTTCTTGCGTTTAAGTGGCCAAAGTCAATACAAGGTAAGAAACTATCGTCAACCTGGCAAAGCTCCATAACTTCTTCAAGATTCCCAAGCTGGTTTATCTTGCCCATAGTTTCAATGCAAAGGCGTACATCGGAAAATCCTGCATTTATCATTTCGCCTCGTACAATTTTAAGGCATTCCTTTGCTTTCTCTGTTGCCTCTTCCCTTGTCATTTTGCCAAGTGCACCGCTATGAACAACAACCCTGTCACCACCCAAGAATTTCACAAGCTGTGCTGACTGCAGAATGTAGTTTATATTCCCTGCCCTTTTTTCTTCTTCAGGCGTTGCAAGGTTAATGTAATATGGTGAGTGCACGCTCATTATGATGCCGTGTTCCTGTGCTTTTTCAGCAATTTTTTTGGCGGTCGCCTCGCCACATCTAACGCCGTTTCCGCATTGATATTCGTAGGCATCAAGACCCATATTGGAAAGCCATCGGGGCATTTCTTCTGATGCCTTGTGACCTTCTTTATAAAAGCTGTCGCTGTTTCCCGCAGCGCCGAATTTTGCAATCATATTTTCCCCTCCAAACCTTTTAAAACCGCAGAAAGTGAATCTTCAACACTCATTTCGTCTGTAATTTTCACTTTCACGTCGCAATTATCATAAAAAGGCTTTCTATTTTCAAACCTATCCAAAATTTGCTCAATATCCTGACCCTTGTTTAAAGGTCTTGTTCCATCGTCATTGGAAAGCCTTGAAATAACAACTTCCTTTGTAGGCTCCAAATTTACGATTGTGGCGTTTTTTCGCAAAACGGCTATGTTATCACCATTTAGCACAACACCGCCGCCTGTGGCGATTACAGCGCCTTTCTCTAACGATATTTCTTCTATCACCTGTGCTTCAACACTTCTAAAATACTCTTCGCCGTATTTTTCAAAGATTTCAGGAATTGTCCTTCCGCATTTTTCTTCTATCAGCACGTCGCTGTCAACAAACTTTCTGCCAAGTTTTTCGGCAAGAGCCTTCCCTACCACAGTTTTTCCGCTTGCCATAAAGCCTGTCAAAACTATGTTTCTGTGAGCAAGTATTTCCTTTTCAATACCATCTGCCAAAGAAAGCGGTGCATCAATCCCCGTGAAAATGCGATATGCCAGAATGCCTTGGAAAATCAGCATAGAAAGTCCGTTTACGCATTTTGCACCGGCTTTTTTTGCATCCTTTAAAAACTGTGTCTCCCAAGGGTTATATATCATATCAACGCAGTATGTATCTTTGCCGATAATACTCATATCCGAAAGCGGTGACATCCCTATATTATTACCCATTCCAAGACTTGTGCAGTTTATAATAATGTCATAAGTTTCTCGGTCAATTTCAGTTTTAATGTTCGCTCCAGTGCAGTTTTTCACCACATCTTTAAGCTCAAACAGTCGCTCTTTTGTGCGGTTTGTAACTGTAAGTGAAGCGCATTTTTTCACAAGATTTATGGCAACAGGCTGCGCCGCTCCGCCTGCGCCCAACATAAGCACGTGCTTGCCATCAGGGTTAATTCCGCTATAGCAAAGTGCCTCATAAAAACCCTCGGCATCCGTGTTATAGCCGATAAGCTTGCCGTTTTTATTCAGGACAGTATTCACCGCGCCGAAATATTGGGCATCCTGTGAAATCTCATCCAAATACTGCATCACGTTAAATTTGTGTGGTGCAGTTACATTAAAGCCCAAAACTCCGTCTGCTTTTAGTTTACTGACGATTTCCCCAAGCTTTTCAGGCGGTGTTTCCACAGCTTCATATACATAGTCTGCATTCATTTCCCGGGAAATATAATTGTGCATCAAGGGCGAATAGCTATGAGCTATGGGCCACCCTATTACCGCAAGTTTTTTCATATTACTTCATATCCTTTAAAACAATTTTCTCAAGGTATCTTTTTACCGCAAAAAATGGTGTTTCCTTTGCTTCAATCGGGTCTACCATAACGGTTAAAAGTCCGGCACGTTTCCCTGCATAAACATCGGTGAAAACCTGATCGCCTATAAGTACAGTTTGGCTCCTTTGAGCACCAATTTTGCGCATAGCTCTTTTTATACCGAACAAAAGTGGCTTTCCCGCATCATTAACATAAACTGTTCCAAATTCTTCTGCAAATTTTTTAACCCGTTCCTTGTGGTTATTTGAAACAAAGGCGTATTTTATTCCAATTTCAGAAAGCATCGAAAGGAACGCCCTTGCATTATCATCAGCCAAAGGGCTTGTATAGCTTACAAGGGTGTTGTCTATGTCCAAAAGCGCATAGCCAATGCCTTTTTCACGGAAGAAATCGGCGGTTATATCTTTTATTGATTTGAATTTTACATCGGGATAGAATTTTTTCAATATTTTTGCCTCCAATTTTTACTCTACCATTATCTTCTATTTTACCACAAATTTTATTCTGTGTAAAGTTCGTATTTTTTGGTTTTTTAAGAAAATACTATTAAAAATCGGAGGGATTTATATGGAAAAATCAGCAAAGGATTCTTATACGGAGCAGGTACAGATTTTAACCCAGTCAAATATGAACGGATTTGGCAGACTTTTCGGCGGTCAGCTTATGGAATGGATTGATATAGTGGCGGCAGTTACAGCTCGCCGTCATAGTCAGCGTAACGTTACAACGGTACTGGTAGATAGCCTTGAATTCAAGCATCCGGCACGTGTTAAT
>JAFUJN010000170.1 GCA_017468095.1 Clostridia bacterium | reverse complement strand
TGTTACAACAAGAATTATAACCGTTGCAGGTGACGGAATTGAAAGCCCTTGCAACCTTGAAGTTAAGCTTGGAACGCCTTTTGAATTTGTTATAGAAAAGGCTGGCGGACTTGTGGGCGAGCCTAAAAAGATTATTATGGGCGGACCTATGATGGGTAGCGCAGTTTATTCACTTGATGTGCCGACTATTAAGACAACATCAGCAATTCTTGCACTAACAGATAGCGCAGATACCTATGACGCAGATTCACCTTGTATCAGATGCGGAAAATGCGTAAAGGCGTGCCCAATGCAGCTTATGCCGTTGTATCTTGGTAAGTATGCGATTGAGGGCGACCTTGAAATGTGTGAAAAATATAAGATAATGAACTGCATCGAGTGCGGTGTTTGCTCATATATGTGTCCAGGAAGAAGAAACCCACTTCAGAGCATCCGTATCGCAAAACAAAAGATAAACGAAAAAAGGAGGGCACAGAAATAATGGAAACTAAATTTGTACTCTCATCATCACCACACGTTAAGCAAAAGGACAGAATTTCTGGCATAATGCTTGACGTGATAATTGCGCTAATACCGGCTATATTTGCCGGCGTGTACTTCTTTGGCTTAAGAGCACTTGCGGTAATTGTAACTTCAGTTGCATCTTGCGTTCTATCAGAATACCTATACCAGCGCATAACCAAAAAGCCAAATACTGTTAATGACTTATCTGCAACAGTTACAGGTATACTTTTGGCACTATGCCTTCCACCCGCAATTCCTTTATGGATGGTGGTAATCGGCGGTGCGTTTGCTATCATAATTGTAAAACAGCTATATGGCGGATTGGGTAAGAACTTTATGAATCCGGCTCTTGCTGCAAGATGCTTTATGATGGTTGCTTGGGCAGGTGCTATGACAACTTTCCCTGAACCGTTTATGCCGGATTCAATTACATCTGCAACACCGCTTGCAATTTTAAAGGGAACAAGCACAGGAATTATTCCAAGCTTTGCGGCGGAATTTTTCGGAGAAAAAGGCGGTTGTATCGGCGAAACATCAGGCCTTGCACTAATAATCGGATTTTTGTATCTTTTGATAAAGCGTGTAGTTGACTGGAGAATACCGGTAACATACATAGCAAGCTTTGCGCTTTTAATGTATTTCTTCGGTATAAACCCAACAGCACTTCCGCAGGAAGACTTTGTTCTATTGCACATCCTATCAGGCGGACTTTTAATCGGTGCATTCTTTATGGCGACTGATTACGTTACAACACCGAACACCAATCTTGGTATGATAATTTTTGGTATCGGTTGCGGATTTTTAACCTTTGCAATCAGAAGATTCGGCGGATATCCGGAAGGTGCATCTTTTGCAATTATTCTTATGAATGTTGCAACACCATTGATTGAAAGATTTACTATTCCTAAAACTTTTGGGGAGGTAAAGAAAAATGGATAAGAAAAATATTGTAAAAGAAGTTATAACGGTTGCAGTAATCCTTTTTGCAATTACTGCAGTTGCAGCGGCAATCTTAGCTGCAGTAAACTCTGTTACTGCTCCGGTTATTGCGGAAAATGACAGAAAAGCTCAGGAAATTGCAATGAAGCAGGTGCTTCCTGATGCTACTGCGTTTGATAAAATGGAATATGAAATGAGTGAAAACTCATCTGTAACTGAAGTTTATAAAAGTGATGCAGGCTATGCTGTAAAGGTTGCACCAAAAGGCTACGGCGGTGCAATTTCAATGATAGTCGGTGTAGATAATGATTTAAAGGTAACAGGCGTTGAAATCATTTCCCAAAGCGAAACTGCGGGACTTGGTTCAAAATGTACCAATAGCGAATTTAAGGCACAGTTTATCGGTAAGACCGAAGGTATCGCTGTTGCAAAGAACGCTACAAAGGAAAATGAAATTGATGCCATTACTTCTGCAACAATAACATCAAAAGCGGTTACAAAGGGTGTTAACGATGCAATAAAAGTAGCACGCGAAGCAAAGGGGGATGAGTAAAATGAAGAAACAATCAATACTTGCAAACGGTATTTTATTTGAAAATCCTACATTTGTTCAGCTTCTTGGTATGTGTCCGACACTTGCTGTAACAACAACACTTCAAAACGGATTTGGTATGGGCTTATCTGCAACAGCGGTGCTTATAATGTCAAACATTTTGGTATCTGCTCTTCGTAAGATAATTCCTGATAAGGTAAGAATTGCGGCGTATGTTGTAATCATTGCAACCTTCGTTACAATTGTGCAGATGGTGCTTCAGGCTTTCGTGCCATCCCTTTATGCATCCCTTGGAATTTTCATTCCGCTTATTGTTGTAAACTGTATAATTCTAGCTCGTGCTGAAGCATTTGCTTCTAAAAATTCCGTTGGAAAATCAGCTCTTGACGGACTTGGAATGGGACTTGGCTTTACAGCCGCACTTTGCGTGATTTCAACAGTTCGTGAAATTATTGGTCAGGGAACTATCTGGGGAATTTCAGTAGTTGCTGCACCACTTGAACCAATAGCTATTATCGGAATGCCTCCGGGCGGATTTATCGCGCTTGGTATTATTATTGCGACAATAAATGCTATAGTTAAAAAGAGAGGAGGTAACAAATAATGACAGAGCCTACAATTATTGGACTTTTAATCTCAGCTCTTTTTACCGAAAACTTCGTACTTGTTAAGTTTTTGGGATGTTGCCCTTTCCTTGGCGTATCAAAGAAGATTGATACCGCAATAGGTATGGGTATGGCAGTTACCTTTGTTATGGCCATTGCATCAATGTTTACCTACCTTGCAAACGAGTTTTTGCTAATACCGCTAAATCTTGAATACTTACAGACAATTCTGTTTATCTTGATAATTGCGGCACTAGTGCAGTTCGTTGAAATGGTAATCAAGAAAACAATGCCGGCACTTTACTCATCCTTGGGAATTTACCTACCGCTTATTACAACAAACTGTGCGGTTTTGGGTGTAGCACTACTTAATGTGCAGAACAGCTATAACCTTTTATTCTCAATTCTGTACGGAACCTTTGCGGCACTTGGATTTACCCTTGCAATCGTGCTTTTTGCAGGAATAAGAGAGCAAATAAATGAAAAGGATGTTCCTGAAAGTTTTCACGGCTTCCCGATAGCTCTTATAACTGCCGGACTTATGGCCATTGCGTTTATGGGATTTTCCGGATTTTCAATATAACGGAGGGGTAAAATGAACGATATACTTTCAGCAATTTTAGTTGTGGGAATCGTTGGCCTTGCCTTTGGAGTATTGCTTGCAGTAGCTGCGGTAATCTTCAAGGTAGAGGTGGACGAAAGAATAGAAAAAATTGAAGAAGTGCTTCCCGGCGCAAACTGTGGTGCCTGTGGATTTGCGGGTTGCTCAGCTTATGCTGCAGCAGTTGTAGAAGACGGCGCACCTGTTAATGCGTGTGGCGTTGGCGGAAGCAATGTGGCACAGCAAATCGGCGGAATAATGGGAATGGCGGTTGCGGCCGGAAAAGTTATGGTTGCACGTGTTCATTGTCAGGGAACCTGTGAAAACGCCAAGGATAAGTATGAGTACTATGGCGTTGAAACCTGCGAAGCAGCAATAAAGCTTGCCGGTGGACAAAAGGCTTGTAACACAGGATGCCTTGGATTTGGTTCTTGCGTTAGCGCCTGCAAGTTTGACGCTATAAGCGTTGTAGACGGCGTTGCAGTAGTTGACGAAGAAAAATGTACCGCTTGCGGTGCCTGCGTTAAGGCTTGCCCTAAGGCAATAATTGAACTTTTACCAAAGGATAACAAAACCTTTGTAAAGTGCGCAAGCCATAAGACAGGTAAAGAAGTAAACGCAGTATGTAAGGCAGGCTGTATCGCTTGCAAAATCTGCGAGAAAAACTGTGAATTTGAGGCGATTTCTGTTATAGATAACCTTGCAGTAGTTGACTATGATAAGTGTACTGCATGCGGTGTCTGCGTAGAAAAATGCCCTAAAAAAGTAATAGGATAAGAGAAATATATGAAAAAAAACATAAAGATAATTGCGGCTATGATTTTAACCGCACTTACACTTGAGTGTTCGGTATTTGCTGAATTTGAATGGGCAATGGATGCGGTAGAATACTGTATTGAAAATAATATTCTATCAGGTGACGAAAACGGCGACTTGCTACTGGGCGACAATTTAACCCGTGAACAAATGGCAAGAATATTGATTGATTCATTTGGCCTTTTGCCACAGGAAGCTGATGAAGAAGAAACAGATGCCGTTGAAGAAACTGCAGAAGATGCAGAAGAAGAGAAAAAGCCTACTTTCAGCGATGTACCGGAAACCAGATGGTCATACGGCTATGTTGAAACCTTCCTTGGCTATATGAAAAAGAAAGGCACCAAATTCAAGCCGGAAGAAAACGTAACCCGTGAAGAATTTGCGGCATCTTTAGTATTAACATCAGGCCTTAAGGAATCGAACCTTAGAAACCCAGACATTCTTGAAACAAATTTCAAGGACTATAAGGACGTAGATGCCGACTATAAAAAGCTTTTGTGCATTGCCGTTGAGCGTGGATATTATAAAGGCTCACAGCAACTTTTAAGACCAAAAGACCTTTTAACCAGAGCGGAGGCTTGCTCGCTTTTATATCAGGTATTAGGAGCAAAAGAAGGTCTTGTAACCCTTACTCTTGGCGTAATCCCATCAGAGACAAATCTTGTGGGTGAGCCTGAAGTAACGGTAGAAGAAGCAAAGGCTTGGGCAGAAAAAATGGGCGCTCATCAAAGATTTATCGATATTGCCGATATCTATTGGCAGTATGGCGAAATAACAGGAATACGTCCTGAAATCTTGTATGCACAAGCGGCAAAGGAAACTGGCTACGGAAAATACGGTGGTGCGGTTCTTCCTGAACAGAATAACTGGGCAGGAATTAAGACAAAAACCGCAACAGGCGATAGAACTGAAGACCACGAAACCTTTGAAACACCTGAGGACGGTGTTCGCGGTCACTTCAATCATATGAGTGCATATATCGGTCTTGAACCTGTTGGCGAGCCACACGGCAGATACTATTCCGTAAAATCAATAGCTTGGGCAGGAACTGTTAAGACCTTGGAAGAGCTTGGCGGAAAATGGTGCCCTGACCTTTACTATGGATTTAGTATACTTCACAGATATATCGAAAAAATGTAACAGCGGAGATAAGAATGCTTGTAAATGTTAGTAAGCTGAAAAAGTCCTTCGGAGAATTTGATTTATTCTCCGAAGTGTCTTTTTCTATTGACGACAAAGACAAAATTGGATTTATAGGAATAAACGGAGCAGGAAAATCTACTCTTTTAAAAATCCTTATGGGCGATATGCGCTATGATGGCGGAGAGATTTTCAAAAATAAAATGCTTAAGATAGGGTATCTTGAGCAATATGCTTGCTCGGAATCGGAAAGAACTGTTTTGATGAAGTGAAAACAGTTTTTTCTGATGTCGAGGAAATGGAAAAAGATCTTGAGTTTATCCGTTGGGAGCTTGAAAACGGAGCGGAAGATACAAACGCTTTAATTGAAAAGCAACATATCCTGCAGGAGAAATTCGCAGAAAAAGACGGGTATCACTATAAGGGAATTATCCGCTCAACTCTTTTGGGACTTGGCTTTTTGGAAAATGAGCTTGATAAAAAGGTGGAAGACCTATCGGGCGGACAAAAAACCAGAGTTTCACTTGCCAAAATACTTTTGTCCGATTGCAACCTTATGTTTTTGGACGAGCCTACCAACCACCTTGATATTGAGTCAACAGAATGGCTGGAAGAATTTTTGAAAAACTATAAGGGCGCATTTGTGGTAATTTCCCATGACCGATACTTCCTTGATAAAGTCACAGAAAAGACCTTTTCTATGGAAAACGGCAGACTTTATGCGGGGCCTGGTAATTACTCAACCTTTATGAAACAGCGCGAAATTGAACGTTTAACCGAAAAGCGAAATTATGATAATACAAAACGTGAAATAGAGCGTTTAGAGGGAATTATCGAACAACAGCGAAGATGGAACAGGGAAAAGAATATAAAGACGGCGGAAAGCAAACAAAAGGTGATAGACCGCCTTTCTAAAGACCTTGTAAAACCTGAAGAAGCACACTCTGATTTAGGGTTTAGTTTTAATGCCCTGCCAGGCGGTGGAATAGAAGTTTTAGATTGCCGTGGTATTACAAAAAGCTATGGTGAAACCCTGCTTTCTATGGCCGACCTTCACATCAAAAAAGGTGAAAAGGTATTCCTTTTAGGCGAAAACGGTTGCGGAAAAACAACCCTTTTAAAAATGATTTGTGGCGACGAAACCGCGGACAGCGGAGAAATAACTGTTGGTGCGAACATCAAAATCGGCTACTATGACCAGATACAAGAAAGCCTTGATACCAGCAAAACAGTAATTGACGAAGTTTGGGATACATATCCAAAAATGACTGAGACCCAAATAAGAAATGCTTTGGCTGCATTCTTATTCCGTGGCGAAGATGTATTTAAAGAAATCAGCAAGTTATCAGGTGGAGAAAGAGCACGAGTTCAGCTTGTAAAACTGATTTTAAAGCCTGTAAATTTCCTTATCCTTGACGAGCCGACTAACCATTTGGATATTGAGTCAAGAGAAGCTTTGGAGAAAGCCTTAATGAACTATGACGGCACTATTTTCGCCGTTTCACATGACCGTTATTTTATAAACGCACTAAGTGAACGCATAGTAAATTTTGAAAATAAAAAGCTTGTATCATACCCTGGTGGTTACGACTATTTTGCCGAAAAGCGAAAGGTACAGGATGTAAAGAAAGAAGAAAAGCCGAAAAACCTTGACTATAATGAGCAAAAGCGAATAGCAGCGGAAAAGAGAAAGCGTGAAAACCATATCAAGAAAGCGGAAGAGAAAATAGCGCTTTTGGAACAGGAAATTGAAGAGCTTACAATAGAGCTTAACGAAACAGGCTCCGACTTTGAAAAAGCGGCAGAGCTTTCGGCTATAATTGATACGAAAAACGAAGAATTGATGGCAACTTACGAACAATGGGAGGAACTGCAATGAGAAGTGTTATACAAAGGGTAAATTCTGCCTCTGTAACAGTTGACGGCGAAGTGATAGGAAAGATAGGTAAAGGACTTTTGGTGCTTTTGGGCGTGTGTGATGCCGATACAGAAGCAGATATGAAGTGGCTGGCAGACAAAATTTCAGGGCTTCGTATTTTTACCGATGAAAACGATAAAATGAACCTATCATTAGAAGACGTGTCAGGTGGAATTTTGGTTGTAAGCCAGTTCACCCTATACGGCGACTGCAAAAAGGGAAGACGCCCGAATTTTACAGGTGCAGGAAAGCCGGATTATGCAGAAAAAATGTACGAAGATTTTGTTGCTTATTTAAAGACCAAAATTGAAGTTGTTGAAACCGGAAGCTTCGGCGCAGATATGCAGGTACTACTCGAAAATGACGGCCCTGTTACACTAATTATAGACAGTAAGGAATAAATGTAATATTTTTCCTTGCTCTTTTTTGCATATTGAAGTATAATAGATAATGGAGGAGAGTGAGAAAATGAATATACTAATGGCGTTAATGCAGCTTGACATCGGCGGAGCTGAAACTCACGTTGTTGAGCTATCAAAGGAACTTAAAAGAAGAGGACATAATATTGTTATAGTATCCCGTGGCGGAGTATATCAGGCGGAGCTTGAAAAGGCAGGAATAAAGCACTACGAAGCACCGCTTCACAGTAAAAAGCCTGCGGATATGCTTAATGCAAAAAAGATACTTAAAAACATAATTGAAAATGAAAAGATTGACCTTGTTCACTCTCACACAAGAATTTCATCATTCATTTTGGGAAAACTTCATAAGAAAATGAAATTCCCGTTTGTGACTACTGCTCACTGGATTTTTGATACAAGATTCGGTCTTAAGTATCTAACTGATTGGGGACAAAAGGCACTTGCCGTATCGGAAGATATCAAAGAGTATCTTATGAAGAATTATAAGATGCCGGAAAGCGATATCACAGTTACGGTTAATGGAATAGACGTGGAAAAATTCTCGAAAGATACCGATAAAAAGCCGGTTTCAAATGAGTTTAAAATATCACAAGAAGATAATTTGGTGGTTTATGTAAGCCGAATGGATGAGTCAAGAAGTTTGGCAGCGCACCAGCTTATCGAAGCAATAGTCAGACTTGACAATATAGTTGAGAACTTAAAATGCATCATTGTTGGCGATGGTGACGACTTTGAGAATGTGAAAAAAGAAGCCAATGAAGCCAATGAAAAGCTTGGACGTGAAGCAATCTTACTTGCAGGTGCAAGAGTAGATATTGATAAGCTTATAGCACCAGCAAAGCTATTTGTGGGCGTTTCCCGTGCAGCCTTAGAGGCTATGGCATCTGAAAAGCCTACAATAATTGCAGGTAACGAAGGATATGTGGGTCTGTTTTCAGAGGACAAGCTACCGGTTTGTCTTGAAACAAACTTCTGCTTAAGAGGCTGTGAAATGTCTACAACTGACCTTTTGGCACAGGATATTGGAGCATTTTTCGGACTTTGGGAAGAAGATCAGGAAAAGCTTGGAAAATACGGACGAGAAATTGTTCTTAAACACTATTCAGTAAAGCGTATGGCAGACGATGCCGAAAAGGTTTACAAAGAGGTAATGGAGGAAAAGGCATGAAGATAGTAGTTTCCGGCTATTACGGCTTTAACAATAGCGGTGACGATGCCCTTTTGGCAGCTATTATTGAAAACATACGCACAATTAGTGAGAAAGCCGAGATAACCGTGCTTTCAAATTCTCCTAAGGATACAAAGAGTGTTTATAAAACTAAAGCCGTACACAGATACAATGTTTTCTCTGTTCTATATGAGATTGCTACCTGTGATGTTCTATTATCAGGCGGTGGCACTCTTATTCAGGATGCAACCAGTACAAAATCCTTGTACTATTATTTGTCAATAATAAAATTAGCAAAACTTTTTAGAAAAAAGGTTATGCTTTATGCAAACGGCATCGGACCATTAACATCATTTAAGAATATTGAAACCACAAAAAACGTGTTAAATGAAGTGGATTTAATAACTCTTCGTGACGAAAACTCTCAAAAAGAACTTGAGCGAATTGGAGTTAACCGCCCTGAAGTTCACTTAACTGCCGACCCTGCATTTTTAATAAGTGCAAATGAAGCAGGCGATGACATAATGGAGCATTACGGAATACCAAAGGATAAGGAGCTCTTATGCGTTTCTGTAAGACGTTCAAAAAATAATCCTGCAAATTTTGAACAGATTTTAGCTGATTTTTGTGATTATGCTTATGATAAACACGGACTTTTCACAGTATTTTTGCCGATGCAACAGCGAGTTGACTATGGAATCGCAGCATCTATTAAAGACAAGATGAAAAATAAGGGCGTTGTTATCGGCACGAATTATCAGGCATCTTCAATGCTTTCCATAATCAGCAAAATGAAAATTTGCCTTGGTATGCGTCTTCACACCTTGATTTATGCATCAAGCTGTAATGTGCCGTCTATCGGTATTGTGTATGACCCGAAGGTAAATGGATTTTTGGAATATATGGGTGAAGAAAACTATATAAACACAGAAGACCTTACAAAAGAAAAGCTTTGCGAGTATCTTGATAAGGTGTGCGCAGAGTATGACAGCGCAAAATCGCATCTTAAGTTCAATGTTCGTTTGATGCAAAACAAAGCAAACGAAAATACCGAGCTTTTGAAAGGCCTTTTGGGTGGAGGAAAAAGATAAATGGAGAACTCTAAAAAAATGCTGAAAACAGCGGGTTTTATGGCGATAGCAACCTTTATGGCAAAAGCCTTGGGCCTTGCTCGCGATATGCTGATTGCGGCATTTTTCGGAACAGGAATTGAAGCAGATGCCTATATGACGGCAACCCGTCTTCCAACAACTTTGTTTGACATAGTTATAGGAGGCGTTATTTCTGCTGCATTTATTCCTGTTTTCAACTCCGTTTTAGAGAAAAAAGATAAAGAAAAAGCTCTGGAATTTGCCAACCGTTTTATCGGTATGGTGCTTTTGATTTCAGGGCTTATTGCCGTTTTAGGGATAGTTTTTGCAGATAACTTAATAACCTTTATGGCACCTGATTTTAATTTGGAAACCCACAATCTTGCAAAAGAGCTTACAATGATAATGTTCCCGATGATAATTTTTACGGGACTTGTATTCTCCTTTGTGGGCATACTTCAATCATTTGGTGAGTTTAATATCCCTGCCATAATGAGCCTTGTGTCAAACCTTGCGGTAATTGTATATTTCGCAATTTTCGGCAAGAAGTTCGGCGTTTACGGGCTTTCGGTTACTATGCTACTTGCTTGGGGACTCCAGGTGGTAATCCAGATTCCATCCCTTATACGATTTAAGTATAAATTCAGGCCAAGCCTGAATTTCCGCGATAAAAATATACAAAGTGCTATGAAACTGGCACTTCCTATGCTAATCAGT
>JAFUJN010000169.1 GCA_017468095.1 Clostridia bacterium | reverse complement strand
ATCTTTTAGAGAATAATTTTTATAAATAAACGGATCAGTTTTTGGACTCCATTCTTCGCCGATACCGTTTACGATACCAACTGTATCATTTTGGCGGGCATATAAAAGACCGTCAAGACCTTCGCCGTACTCAGCAGTTGTGATTTCTTTTGCGTAAGTCTCAGATACAGTTGTAATTTTGTTAGCATAAACAAGTCCGCCCTTCAAAAGGTTTGCGTCCTTATAGTATTCAAGCTTATCTTCTGTGAAGTAATAATCATCAATTGCAAGGGCATCCTTAATCTTTTCAAGATTCCATCTGCCCTGGAACTTTAAGTTATGAATTGTCATAACAGTCTTGATACCGCGATAGAATGGGTTATCATAGAAAGTATCCAAAAGAACAGGGATAGGAGCTGACTGCCAGTCATTACAGTTAATAACATCAGGACGGAAGCCTAATGTTGGAAGAAGTGACAAAACAGCTTTTGAGAAGAATATGAATTTTTCGCAATCTAAATGAATATGGTCATAAGGACCAGGTCCGTTAAAGTAAAATTCATTGTCAACAAAATAATAGGTTGTTCCGTGCCAATCAAGTTCAAAAACTCCACAATACTGGCTTCTCCAACCCATATTGATATAGATATTGTCAATGTACTTCATCATATCTTTGTATTTTTGGTCTATACATCTGTATAGTGGTAGGATTACGCGTGCATCTACGCCTTTTTCTTTAAGTGTTAAAGGTAAAGAACCGGCTACATCGCCAAGTCCGCCTGTTTTAACAAAAGGAGCAGCTTCGGATGTGACATATAGTATATTCATAATAATTCCACCTTTCCTAATATACTATATATAATACAATAAAATAAGATGTTTGTCAAATAAATGACGGCTATTTTGCATCGGCATTTTTGCAGAAAAATACTTACAAAATTGGCAATTTATTGTGACATTTTCATTGACAATAAAAATCTTAGGTGGTAAAGTATAAATAACGCTGAAAGGAGCGGGAAAATTGAATTTGTCTGAGGCGAAAGTGGGGCAAAGTTACATAATCGAAAAACTTGAACTTTCGGAAGATAAAAAACGCAGAATTTTAGATTTGGGGTTCACCAAAGGCACTAAATTAAAAGTGATAAATCTTAAAAATAATGGACCGATGATAATTTGCGCAAGAGGTACACGCCTTGCGATGGGAAGAGAATTTTCTTTAGGAATTATGGTACAGGAGTCAGGATTTTGAAAGATATTAAAATTGCTTTTGTCGGTAACCCGAACTGCGGAAAAACCACTCTTTTTAACAGCTATACAGGTGCTAATTTAAAGACGGCAAACTGGCCGGGCGTAACCGTTGATGTTATGAGCGGAAAGGCAAAGCTTAATGGAAGAACATTTGTTTTAACAGACCTTCCAGGAACTTATGCGCTATCATCTTTCAGCGAAGATGAAAAGGTAACTGCGGACTATCTTTTTTCAAGGGATGATGTTATAATAAATGTGGTGGACGCATCAAATTTGGAGCGGAACTTATGCCTTACGCTTCAGCTTTTAATCCACGGTAAGACTATGGTTCTGGCACTTAATATGATGGATATAGTAAAAAAGCGTGGAATGGAAATTGATATATCACGCTTGGAAGAACTTTTGGGGATTAGGGTTATACCGGTAAGCGCTAAAAAAAGGACAGGACTTTCAGAGCTTCTAAAAGCTACGGAAAGTGCGAAAAAACCGCAACCTGAAATTCCAATTACGAAAAATACGGAAGAGATTTACAGGCTTATAGAAAAAATTATCAAAGAAGTGGCAATATCAGGAAAGAAAGCGGAATTTACAAGCAAAATTGATAAAATCCTGACCCATAATTTTTGGGGGCTACCTGTATTTTTTATCATAATGGCGGTTGTATTTTTTCTCACCTTTACATTGGGAGATTATTTAAAACTGTTCTTCGAAAACTGGCTGGAAAGTTTTATAAAAGGCACAACCGATTTGCTTGTTTCGAAAAGCATCCACACGATGCTAATATCTCTAATCACAGAAGGTATAATCCCTGGTGTTGGCGGAGTGCTTACGTTTCTTCCAAATATAACCATACTGTTTTTGGCTCTTGCCTTTTTGGAAGATAGCGGATATATGTCAAGTGTATCCTACATAATGGATAAAATTATGAGCAAAGCAGGGCTTTCGGGGAAAGCGTTTATTCCAATGATTTTGGGGTTTGGTTGTAGCGTTCCTGCAATACTTGCTACAAGGACTTTGGAGAACAGAAAAGACAGAATAAAAACCATATTTGCCGTTCCATATATGTCCTGTAGTGCAAAGCTTCCGGTATATGTAATGCTATCAAAACTGTTTTTTGAAAAGTATGAAATTTTGGTGGCATACTCAATGTATGTAATTGGCTTTTTAGTAGCCATATTGATGCTTTTGGTGATTTCTAAAAAAGAGAAAAAGGAAAGCAATCTTTTAATAGAATTTCCTGAATACAGAATGCCTGACACAAGGACTGTGGCGATTTATGTTTGGGAAAAGGTGAAAGAATACCTTACAAAAGCAGGAACAACCATATTTTTGGCATCGGTAGTTTTATGGCTTTTGCTACATATAGGAAAAGGCGGACTTACAAATAATGTAGCGGAAAGCATAGGGGCAAAAATGGGAGAAATCCTTGTGCCTATAATGAAGCCCACAGGTCTTGGCTATTGGCAGATAATAGTATCCCTTATTTGGGGAATTGCAGCAAAAGAAGCTGTGGTATCGGGGATTTCTGTGCTATACGGCATAAGCAATATCTCATCACCCGTTGGAATGGGAAGTCTTTTAAAAACTCTCACCCAAAGCGGTTTTGGAGCACTAAACGCCTATTCAATGATGCTTTTCTGCCTCTTATATACACCCTGTATTGCAAGCATCATAACGGCTTCAAAAGAAATAAAATCACGAATAATAACATTGATAGCTCTGGCAGTTCAGCTTGTAATTGCATGGAGCGTATCTTTAATATTCTATCAGATAGGAAGGATGATTATTTGATACAAAGGATACATTTAGCGCCAATGGCGGGTGTTACCGACCTTGCGTTCAGGCTTATTTGCAAAAGCTATGGAGCAGGCGGACTTACCACCGAAATGGTCAGCGCAAAGGGACTTTATTATAAGGACAAAAAAACGGAATCACTTATGATGCTGGATGAACGGGAAAAACCTGCATCCATACAGATTTTTGGAAGTGAGCCGGACATAATTGGCGAGATTATACCAAAGGTTGAAGAATTTTCGCCATCAGCCATTGATATAAATATGGGATGCCCCATGCCAAAGATTGTGAATAACGGCGACGGTAGTGCCCTTATGAAAAATCCCGAACTTGCAGGACGAGTGGTAAGAGCGGCAAAAGACGCCGCTAAAGTACCTGTAACCGTAAAAATACGAAAAGGCTGGGATAGTGAAACCGCTCCTGAATTTGCAAAAGTTTTAGAGGCAAATGGTGCGGATATGATAACCATACACGGAAGAACAAGGGAGCAGTTTTATCAAGGAATTGCTGATTGGGACACCATAAAAAAGGTTAAGGAAAGCGTAAAAATCCCAGTAATCGGAAACGGTGATATTTTCTCGGGCGAAGATGCGAAAAGAATGCTTGAATATACAGGCTGTGACGGCGTTATGGTAGGTCGTGGCGCACAGGGAAATCCATTCATTTTCAAGCAGATTTCTGAATATCTGGAAACGGGAAAAATAACTTATTACCCAACGGATAAAGAAAAAATCGAAGAAGCAATCCGCCACGTAAAGCTGGTTTGTGAGCTGAAAGGCGAAAACCGCGGAGTTCTGGAAGCAAGAAAGCATATTGCCTGGTATATTAAAGGTATTCCACACTCCAACGAGCTTAAAACAAAGGTGTTTACTATTTCAAGCGAGCGGAAAATGCTGGAAGTTTTAGAAAACGCAAAGGAAAGAATAAAATAATAAAAAGTATGCTACTTATGTGGCATACTTTTTTTGTCATATGATGAATTATACTATCAAGTGCAACACTTTGAAAAATTGAAGTTCATATGAATCTCTGGTAGAATAGAGTTACCACACAATAAACTACAAAGGAGAGAAACATATGAACTATAAACATCTTACCATAGAAGAGCGTTGTT
>JAFUJN010000168.1 GCA_017468095.1 Clostridia bacterium | reverse complement strand
GCATCGTTTTTTAGGGCGTGTTCTAAAACCTGTAAAACTTCGGCTTTAACTACCTTTTCGCCCATTTTAATCTCGATTATATCGCCTACTTTTACATCATAGGACGCTTTAACAATTCTGCCGTTCACCTGAATTCTCTGGCTGTCACAGGCTTCATTTGCAACCGTTCTTCTTTTTATAAGACGGGACACCTTTAAATACTTATCAAGTCTCATATCTTCCTCCGCATATTACGAAAAGAAGCTCCCCAAGAACTTGAGGAGCTTCGAATCTTTCGCAATTATTTGTTAACTGTGTTTTTGAAAGCCTGTCCAGCCTTGAATGCAGGAACCTTAGAAGCTGCGATCTTGATAGCAGCGCCTGTTCTTGGGTTCTTACCTGTTCTTGCTGCTCTTTCTCTAACTTCGAATGTACCGAAGCCAACTAGCTGAACCTTGTCGCCATCAGCAAGTGCACCTGTAATTGTATCAACTACTGCGCTAACTGCCTTTTCAGCATCTTTCTTTGATAATGCTGCTTTTTCTGCAACAGCTGCAACTAATTCTGTCTTGTTCATAAATGTATCCTCCTAAAAAAATTGTTTTTTTATTTCGGGAATTAAACATTCCCCCTCTGAATAGATATTCTATTATAAATATCCATCATTGTCAATAGTTTTCTGTGAAATTTTAGCATTTTTTTCGAATTTATCTGGCAAAAATTGTTGATTTTCACAAAAAATAATATGAAAAACAGTCAAATATCAATTTTTGCACTCAAAAACCAAGCGCTCTACCTTTTGCCGAGCAGAATCGAGGGGTTATGAAATCAGAATCATTTTTTAAGGGCACGCTTATTTTAATAACCGCAAATGCCGTTTCAAAAATCCTTGGCGCTGTTTTAAAAATTCCTCTGACCTATATTCTTGGCGAGCAGGGTATGGCGATTTACCAGACCGCCTTTTCCGTTTACATAATGCTTTTGTCACTTATAACATCGGGGCTTCCTTTTGCCATTTCCCGATACGTGTCCGAAGAAAAGGCTCTCAAAAGATACGGAAATATCCGTTTTGCCACAAAATTTTCTTTCCTTTTAATGTTTGGTTTAGGGCTTTTGGCAAGTCTTATTATGTTTTTTGGTGCGGATTTCTTTGCCCTTTCAATGAAAGACCCGAAAGCCGTTTTTGCCATAAAAGCTATTGCACCATCCATATTCTTTGTGGCCATCGGCTGTGTTTATAAAAGTTGCTATCAAGGGTATGCCTGCCAGACGCCTACTGCCATCTCACAAGTGATTGAAGCACTTGTAAAGCTCATATTCGGCTATCTTCTTGCGTCTTGGTTTTCTAATTTACCTGTAAAATATACTTCAAGTGCTGCCATCTTCGGTGTCACCATCGGTGAGGCGGTTGCAACCCTGATTTTGTTCCTTTTATATATTCCATACAGAAAAAATGTACGCTTTGAAAGGCGCAGTGCATCCCGAAGAAAGATTGCAAAAAAACTGATTGGCGTGGCAATTCCTATGACCGCCTGTGCCCTTGTTTCAGGGCTTTTAGGGCTTTTGGATGCATCGGTTATCCGTTCACAGCTTGCAAACATCACCTTTTCGGAAAGCTCTGCAAAGGAATTTGTTTCCTTATACTCACCATACACCGATATTTTTGCCACCCTTTCCGGTGGCGGAAAGCTGTCCCTTGACGGTGCAAGATGGCTTTATGGGGCATATTCGGGATATGCTGCCACCGTTTTTAACCTGCCATCAGGAATTTTGGCGTCCTTTGGCGTTGCAATTCTGCCTGTTGTTTCAGGCGGTATTATATCTAAAAACTATGCTCGGCTTAATAAAACCGTATCCGCCGCCGCCAAAACCATTCTCTTGATTTCCCTGCCGGCAAGCTTTGTTTTGGTGCTTTTTTCAAAGGAAATTCTTTATATACTGTTTAAGAATACCGCATCACACCTTATGCTTTCAGCTATGGCGCCTATTTTGGTGTTTTCCACCCTGTCACAGTTTTACTGCTCCGTTCTTCACGCAGGTGGCAGTATTATGACGCCATTTCGGTATGTGACGGTATGCAACCTTATTAAGATTGCCTTAACTTATATTCTTATTCCTATTGGCAGGTTGAATATTTTAGGTGCAATAGTGGCATCGTTTTTGGCGAATGTTCTTTACTTTATATTAAATATGAATAAAATCAAAAAGGACTTTAATATGTCACCTGTATCCTTTTTTGATTTCGGCAAAATTTTTGCATCGGCTACTTTAATGGTACTGGTTGCCTACCTTTTGCTTCATCCCCTTAACGCCATTTCGGGAACCGTCTATATCGGCTTTTTCGTGGCGATACTGGTGGCGGTTTTTGCCTATGCCTTATCGCTCATTCTGTTTGGTGCTATAAAAAAAGAAGAGATTACCCATTTTCGTGGGTAATCCCTTTTTCTATTTTATCAGCTTGTACCATCTCTTGTAATCATCAAGGTCAAATCCCGGATAGCCGTACATATAATGGTTAAAGTATCTTTCGCCGTCAATATACCACTCAATCAGGAACATTCCCTTATCAGAGTACATAACCGGCACTTTTTGAAGGTCGCAGATTCCGTTTGGCTTTGCATCAAAACTGCCCTCTAACACCACTTCATTTGTGTCCATATTTTTAACGGTATAAGTTCCTTTTACCGGCTTTAGCGTGTCATTTGCACAAACCAGCGTCAAATTCCAGCTTTCAAGCTCACGGAACATAAGGGCAACAGGCTCTTGTGAACGTTTTATGTAATCATAAGCAATCTTCTTATCGTAGTAATATCCCACAACCGCATCGGAAATCTGTGGCCAACCATCAAGCAGATTCCACCAGATGATTCCAGTCTTATATGGTCTATCCGTTCTCATTCTTTCTATAAAGAACTTTTTGGCTTCTGCCTGTGAAATCTGGGATGCAAAGGTGTAGTCATCAATATTTTCCGGCACAGCTCCAAATAGCTGTTTAATCTGATTTGTAACCAGCTTTACTCTTGAGTCATCTCCCCTTGTATCTGTTGAATGAAGTGTCCATTGTTCATTATTGGTGTTCGGCCACAAGTGATCTTTATCAATAAACATTGCAAGACTTTCAGGGCTTGGACAACCGTGATAGCCCTGTTCACTTACGAAATGAGCCTTTGAGCTTGTGTAGTAGCTACTCTTGAAATAATCTCTTGGTCCCCAAAGGTGTTCTTCCGAAAGCTTTATTATATCCCCGTTATCCTTTGACATTGAAATTTCTTCAGGGATATACGGCGATGATGCAAGATAAGGACGTTTTACATCATTTTTACGCACTGCCCAAGGGAAGACTTCTCTTGTTACCTTGTTGTCATTGGTGCTGTAGTTTGAAAAATATGGTCTTATATCACATTCGTTATCACCTGACCAAAGTATGATTGACGGGTGATTGCGAAGTTTTTTAACAACTGCTGTTGCCTCTTCTGCCATTACCTTTTGGAACTCGTCATCCTGTGGATACATATTACATGCCATAGCGAAATCCTGCCATACCATAATGCCGTTTGCGTCGCAGAAATCAAAGAACTGATGGTCTTCATACACATTTCCGCCCCAGCATCTTATGATGTTACAGCCTATGTCACGTACCAGCTCAAGTGCCTTGTCATAACGCCCAGCATCTCTTGAATGGAAAACATCCATCGGCACCCAGTTTGTGCCCTTTGCCATTATTTCCACGTCGTTTATAAGGAACTTAAAGCATCCGTTTTTACCATCGGTGGTATCGGTTCTTACAAGCTCTACCGTTCTTATACCTGTTTTAATGGTTTTTGTAGCAATAAGCTCACCATCTTTATAGAAATGGGCGGTCAAATCATAAAGGTTAGCATCCCCGTATCCATAAGGCCACCAAAGCTTCGGATTTTCCACAGGTACGGTTATTGCCCCTGCCTTAAACTCCATCTTCTTTCGTCCGTAAAATTCAGAGTCACCGCATTTACCTATAATTTCAACTTCCATATTTTTTGATGGCGGAGCGATTAAATCATAGCATACAATCACTCTTGTACCGCCTTCTATAGCATAAGTATAGCAGTATAAGGTATCCACTTCAAACTCGCCTTTTACCACCAAATTTACACTTCTCCATATTCCTGAGCCAAGTGCTCTTGGCATTATATCCCAACCAAAACAATGCGGTGCTTTTCTGATATATGAATACTCTACATTTCTTCCGCCTGCTGTATTGGCAAGAGTGTAAATTTCAGGTTTTGTATTCCATGCTTCAATTATAGGAGAGCTTATTCGTACAGTAAGGGTGTTCTTTCCGCTTTTAAGCACATCTGTAACTTCAAATTCGTGTTCGATTAGTGCGTTTTTGCTTTCGCCGATTTTTTCGCCGTTTACAAAGTATTCTGCAAAACAATCCACACCATCAAACTTAAGGAAAGCCTTTTCCTTATCATCAAGCTCGGGTGCATCAAACTCACGTTCATACCACCATTCGTGAAGTTCATAGTCCTGTACCTTTTCGATATTCATTCCCATATAAAGGTCTTGAGGCAAATAACCTGCTTTTGATAAGTCAAGCTCTACATTCCCAGGAACCTCTGCCAAAATTTTAGGAACATCGCTTCCTTTAAGGTCTTCAGGTGTTTTTATATTCATTGAGCCTTGCTTAAAAAAGTACAAGTCCCAGTTTCCGTTTAAAGAATAATTTTTCATAGCAAATTCTCCTTATTCTCCAAAAATATCTGCTTCAATCTGTGCACAAAGGTAGTGATAAACAGGCAGGTGAAGCTCCTGAATTTTATAGGTTTCGGTTTCGGGAACTTTTATGCACACATCACAAGCTTGCGAAAGCTTGCTTTCCTTTTCGCCTGTTAGTGCCAAAGTTTTTGCGCCAACTGCCTTTGCAACCCTTACCGCATTTACAACATTTTTTGAGTTTCCAGATGTGGAAAGACCTATTAGAAGGTCATTTTCCTTTGCATAGCCGTAGGTAAGCTGTGCATACATCATCTCAGGGTCAACATCGTTTATAAAAGCCGTCAAAATCCCTGTCTGGCTTGGAAGTGAAATTGCAGGGAGTGACCCTTGAAGACCGCATCTTAAATCTTCAGGGATTCTTTCGTCAGTAACGATTCTCTTGCTTTTAAAGCCTTTCATAAGCTCCCCAACAATATGCTCTGCATCGCTTGCACTTCCGCCGTTTCCGCAAACAAGCACCTTTCCACCCTTTTTGTATGTACTCCTGATTAGTTCCATAGCATCGTTTATCTGCTCTTTGCAAATCTCAAGCTGTGGGTATCTTTCAATTAAATTTTTCATCAGGCTTTTACTCCTTCCCAATCCTTTAAGAATTTTTCAATACCGCTGTCCGTAAGAGGGTGCTTAGTCATGCTCATAATAACATTATACGGAACAGTCGCAATATCCGAGCCTGCTAAAGCGGCATTAGTAACATGCATTCCGTTTCTGATACTTGCTGCGATGATTTCGGTTTCTATTTTGTGAATATTAAAAATTTCTGCAATATCGCTGATTAGTGATATTCCATCACAACCTATATCATCAAGCCTGCCTACGAACGGGCTGACATAGCTTGCTCCGGCACGAGCTGCTAATAGTGCTTGTGTTGCAGAGAAAATCAATGTTACATTTGTTTTAATTCCTTTTGATGACAATACTTTTACGGCCTTTAATCCTTCTTCTGTCATAGTGATTGTTATTACACTGTTTTTG
>JAFUJN010000167.1 GCA_017468095.1 Clostridia bacterium | reverse complement strand
CGGTATTCCCTTGGGTTGACCCCAAACTCCTTGCGAAATGCATGTGAAAATTTGCTGGAGTTATCATATCCCATTTCCATAGCAATTACGCTTATGCTCAGGTCAGTTTCCCGCAGCAGCTGTGCCGCTTTGTGCATTTTGTACTGCTTTATAAAAGAATACACGCTTTTGTCGTATGTTTTCTTGAACACCGTTTTAAGTGTTGTGGCTGATATGGCAAACCTTTCCGCCAGCTGTTCAATGGTTATTCGCATATCGCAGTGGTTTATCAGATATTCTCTTATTTCCTTTATTGTATCAATGTGTGCCGACCATTCGGCAGCCTTTACCGTTTCGCTGTCGCCTGTCAGTAAAAGAAACAGCAACACTTCCAGGGCTTTTATTCTGAAATATCCCTGCTGTATCTGCTGCGGAACGTGGTAAAGCTCCGAAAAAATGTGCTCTATCTGTGCATTGCTGCGCTGAACAATTACATCTTCTGCTGCCTTTAGTCTGCAAAGCAGTACATCAATATCAATGCCGAACTTTTCCAGCGCATGACGGGTGCTTTGGGTTATCTGGTCAGGATAAATCACAATGGTTGCACCGTGATAGTCCCCAAGCGGAAATACCGGCTGTGTTTCAATTTTGCCACACACCGCCGCAAGCAGGTCGCCGCGGGAAAGATAGTGCTTTTTTTCGCCGATAAAAATATCTTCTGCACGGCCCTCGCAGCAATGGTTTATGATAACTGCATCGCTTTCCAGTTTTTTGCTTATGCTGTATTCCGACATATGTATATTGACAAATACAATATATATACCCGAAAACACCCTGTACTGTGCCAGCTCTGCATAACCGTTTTCTCTTTCTATTCTGCGGACAGTTCTGTTTAAACAGTCACTCTGTCTTTCTTCCATTATTACTCCGCTCCTTTAAGTTAGCTTCCGCTAACTATATTAGCATCTTTTATTCAATTTTTCAAGTCGACTGCTCCAAAGCAAAACCTATACATCAGAATTTGTCTTAACGGAGCTGTTTTTTGCCCGTTCAGAGTGGATAATTTTTACAACAAAAACTATAATTTCACTGTAAGCTGAATTTGAGGCTTATTATTTTTTAAACCGCAGTTAGCTTAAGCTAACTTATTTAAAAGATTAAATATTATAACAGAAAGGTAACTATTATTATGAGCAAAATAGCTATAGTTTATTGGAGCGGCACAGGCAACACAGAAGCAATGGCAGCAGCTGTTGCCGAAGGTGTCAAAGAAAAAGGCGGCGATGCTGCTGTTTTTACAAGTGCCGAATTCAATGCTGAAATGATGGACAGCTTTGACGCTGTTGCCTTCGGCTGCCCGTCTATGGGCGCTGAAGTTCTGGAAGAAAACGAATTCGAACCAATGTTTTCTGCCTGTGAACCAAAACTTAAAGATAAAAAGATTGCTTTGTTCGGCTCTTACGGCTGGGGCGATGGCGAATGGATGCGCAATTGGGAAGAATCCTGCAAAAGCCTCGGTGCAAACCTTGCCTGCGATTATGTAATCTGCAACGAAGCTCCTGACGACGATGCAGTTGCACAGTGCAAAGCTCTTGGCAGTGCATTGGTGTAATATATATTAAAGCCATTATCTGATTCTCCTTTACAGTCCACTATATAAAATAAAGTACGGCCGATGAAAAAATTTCATCGGCTGTTTTTCGTTTAGCTGTGCCCACTTGACTTGAGAGAAAAACAGAATTATAATAGTTAGCAGAAGCTAACCCTTGTATTGAAAGAGGTTCATTATGAAAAATACAAACACAACCAAAGCAAAGGATTTTGTAAAATTATCGGAAGAATGGTTTGACAATCAGGCAAAGGTGTATGACAAAACCGACACCATTCTCTATTCAAAATACGGAAAAATCAGCTGCAAAGATATCTGCGATTATTTAAGTGACAAAAAGTATGACTCTCTGCTGGATGTTGGCTGCGGCACGGCATATCTGATTGACCTGCTGGCAAAAACACACAACGCAAAACATATTGGGTTGGATTTGTCTGCCGAAATGATAAGACAGTCATCCGACAAAAACATTCCAAACTCCCAGTTTGTTGTAGGCAGAAGCGATGATTTGCCTTTTGGCGATGAAACATTTGACGTTGTAACCTGCTCCCAGAGCTTTCACCACTATCCTGACACCGACAAGGCAATGCAGGAGGTTCTGCGAGTACTTAAGCCGGGCGGAATTTACATTTTGTCCGACACAGGCGTTGGCTTTTTCAAAATGGTGGGAGTTGCTGTGGACAATTTTATCTACAGACATTTCAGCAAAACGGGAGACTGCAACGTATCCTACCTTAACAAAACTATCCGCGATTTGAAACGCAACGGTTTTGAAATTGAAAAAGGCGAAAACATTACCACATTTATCTATACAGTTGTTGCAAAAAAGAAATGAGGCATACTATGACTTTGTCAGATTTGGATGTAAAAACAGAATGGGCATATTACAACAAAGTGGCTCCGTTCAGGACATTTATGCTGAACGGAAATGAGATGAAATACCGCTACTACAAAAAGGAAAATGCAAAAGCAACTATTGTTGTGCTGGCTGGCGGTTCTGGGCTTGCAGACGGATTTTTCCTGTTTCTGCGCAGTCTGATGGACAGATATTCCCTTATCACAATACCATATCCCCTGTTCTGCAGGGACAACATCGAAACTGCCGATGCCATTGCACAGCTGGTGAGATACTTAAAAGCAGAAAATGTTTACTACTGGGGACAGTCCTACGGTGGACTTCTGGCACAGATTATCGCCAAAAACCATCCCGATGTTGTAAGCGGCCTGCTGCTGACATCCACCGCATCCTTTTCAACCGACTTTACCTTTGCAGGCATGAAGTGCCTTGTGAATATGATAAACGAAGAAAAAGAAGCGGCAAGGATAGAAAAATACCAAAAGATGCCGATGAAACTGGCAATGGCTATGTTTCCGCTTATGTTCAAACCTCATCTTAACGGTGATAAAAAAGCCTACAAAACAATCAAGGAACTTATAAAAATTCTTGAGCCTGAAATGAGCAAGGACCACTTTGTACATATGACACAGCTGCTTGGAGATTTGAGAAATCACTTTGGCCTGTACAGCAAAGCAGACTTTGAATATTTAAACGGTAAGGTACTAATTATCGAACCAAAGGATGATGCTACCTTTACCGATGATATCAAAACCGCATTGTTCAATATGATGCCGCAGCCAAAAGTTATCGACCAGGTGGACGGCGGCCATCTTGCCATTATGTTCAATCCTGACGGATATATAAAACTGATT
>JAFUJN010000166.1 GCA_017468095.1 Clostridia bacterium | reverse complement strand
TCACAGAAGCTAAACTTGAATACTATAAAGACGCTAACCTTTTACATGGCGGTCTTGTTTATGCTAATAAAATTACAACTGTTTCCGAAACTTATGCAAAGGAAATCACAACCGCAGAGTTCGGCGAAGGTCTTGACGGACTTTTGTATGCTCGTCAGAATGATACAGTTGGTATCGTAAACGGTATTTCAGATGACTGGAGCCCTAAAACTGACCCATTCATTTTTGAAAACTTTACAGAAAAGTCACTCAGCAAAAAGAAAATCAACAAGACTGAGCTTCAAAAAGAGCTTAACCTACCTGTTGAGGAGAATAAGATGATGATCGGTATTGTTTCAAGACTTACTGACCAAAAGGGCTTTGACCTTATTGCTTATGCTATGGAACGTCTTTGCGAAGGCGGTTACCAGATAGTAATTTTGGGAACTGGTGACGAAAACTATGAAAATATGTTCCGTCACTATGCTTGGAAGTACCCTGACAGAGTTTCTGCCAACATCTTCTTCTCAAACGAGCTTTCACATAAAATATATGCAGCTTGTGACGCATTCTTGATGCCGTCACGCTTTGAGCCTTGCGGACTTTCACAGCTTATTTCAATGAAATACGGTTGTCTTCCAATCGTTCGTGAAACAGGCGGACTTTCTGACACTGTTATTCCTTATAACGAATTTACAGGCGAAGGTACAGGTTTTTCATTTATGCCATATAACGCAGACGATATGATGACTGTTGTTAACTATGCAATGCGCACATACTATGACAATCCTGAAGCTTGGACTAAGCTTGTTAAGAACGCTATGGGTCAGGATTTCTCATGGAATGTTTCTGCAGACAAGTATATCGCTCTTTATGAAGAACTTTCAGGCATTACTGTAGAAAAGCCGGTAGTTAAAAAGCCTGCTGCTAAAAAAGCACCAGCTAAAAAGGCTGAAGCACCAAAATCTACTGAAAAGAAAGCACCAGCTAAAAAAGCTGTAAAAAAGGTTGAAACCGAAAAGGCTGAACCTGTTAAAAAGACAGCAAAAAAAGCTGAGCCAAAAAAAGAAGTAGCTACCGAAAAGGTTGAAGTTCCTAAAAAGGCAACTGCTGAAAAGAAAGCTGAAGCTCCTAAAAAGGAAACTGCTAAAAAGCCTGCTGCTAAAAAGACTACTAAGAAAGCATAATTTTTAAAGGAATTTTAGATAAATGGAAAAAATTAAACTAAATCAGGCCGAGACAGAACTCAAAAATGAGATAATCGGCAAACTATCACGCCATTTTGGTAAGACACTAGAAGATGCAACTCCAAAAATGGTGTATACTGCATGTGCACTAACTGCACGTGACAAGATTATGGAGCGTTGGGCAGTTTCTCATAAAACTGTTAAAGAAGAAGGCTCAAAAAAGCTTTACTACCTATCATTTGAATTCTTGATGGGAAGACTTTTAGCATCAAACGTTCTAAATCTTATGCAGACCGAAACTTATGTTAAGGCTCTAAAGTCAATGGGCTATGAGCTATCTGACATTGTTGAGCTTGAAAATGATGCTGGTCTTGGTAATGGTGGTCTTGGCCGTCTTGCTGCCTGCTTTATGGACTCACTAACAACAATGGATCTTCCTGCATACGGTTGCACTCTTCGTTATGAGTACGGTCTTTTCAGACAGAAGATTGTTGACGGATACCAGACAGAGCTTCCTGATACTTGGCTTGAAAATGGTAACGCTTGGGAAATTGCACTTCCTGAAGAAGCTGTAACTGTACGCTTTGGCGGTCAGGTTTACACAGATTGGATTGACGGTCACTTCTCTTGCCGTTATGAAAATGAACATACAATCATCGCTATGCCTTATGACGTTCCGCTTGTTGGTTATGATTCAAAAATCGTAAACAAGCTACGTCTATGGTCAGCAAAAGCTCCTGACGTTATGAATATGCAGGAGTTTAACTCAGGTAACTATATCCGTTCAACAGAAGAAAGACAGCTTGCAGAGCTTATTTCTAAGGTTCTATACCCTGAAGATAACCACACAGAAGGTAAGGAGCTTCGTTTAAAACAGCAGTATTTCCTTGTTTCTGCAACACTTCAGTGGATTTTAAAGGAATATGAAACCAGATACGGCTGTGACTGGAAAAACCTTCCTGAAAAGGCTGTTATCCACATTAACGATACCCACCCTACCCTTGCAATTCCTGAACTTATGCGAATTCTTATTGACGAAAAGGGTCTTGGTTGGGACGAAGCGTGGGACATCACCACAAGAACTTTTGCTTACACAAACCACACAGTTTTAAGTGAAGCATTAGAAAAGTGGCCTCTTGACATGGTTAAGAGAATTCTTCCACGTGTTACAATGATTATTGAAGAAATCAACAGACGTCTTATGATTACTCTTCAGGAAGTTTATCCTGATGACTGGGGTAAGCAGAAGTGGATGGCTATTATTTCTGACGATCAGGTATTTATGGCTAACCTTTGTCTTGCAACCTGTTTTGCTATAAACGGCGTATCAGGTCTTCATACACAGATTTTGACATCTGATATCTTTGCAGATTACTACCGCTTAAAGCCAGAGCGTTTCCACGCTATTACAAACGGTATTACATTCCGCCGTTGGATTGGTAATGCAAACCCTGAACTTGTTGACCTTATCACTTCAAAAATCGGTAAGGGCTGGCTTAAGGACTATAAGAAGCTTGAAAAGCTTAAGAAGTTTGCAGACGATCCTGAATTCCAGGAAGCATTCGCTAAAATCAAGCGTGATAATAAATTACGCCTTGCAGAATATATTAAAGAACATAATGGTATTGAAGTAAATCCTGACTCTATCTTTGACGTACAGGCAAAGAGACTTCACGAGTATAAGAGACAGCTTCTAAATATTCTTCATATCCTTTATGACTACAATATGCTACTTGATAATCCTGATATGGAATACACACCAAAAACATATATCTTTGGTGCAAAGGCGGCTCCTGGTTATAAGAGAGCAAAGCTTATCATCAAGCTTATTAACTCTGTTGGAGAAAAGATTAACAACGACCCAAGAATTGGTGGTAAAATCAAAGTTGTTTTCCTTGAAAACTACGGCGTTTCAATCGCTGAAAAGCTTGTTGTTGCAGCTGACGTTTCGGAACAGATTTCAACTGCAGGTAAAGAAGCTTCAGGTACAGGTAATATGAAGTTTATGCTAAATGGTGCTGTAACTGTTGGAACCCTTGACGGAGCTAATGTGGAAATGCTTGAACAGGTTGGTGAAGACAATATCTATATCTTTGGTCTTAAGGCTGATGAAGTAGCTGCAAGACTTAAGTTCAACAAC
>JAFUJN010000022.1 GCA_017468095.1 Clostridia bacterium | reverse complement strand
GTTTAATCGTTATATTAAGGAGGTAAATTCAATGAGCAGCTATATGCAGAAACCAGAACAGGTTGAAAGAAAATGGTATATCATTGATGCAGCAGGTAAGTCACTTGGTAGAGTGGCAGCAACTGCAGCAAGTATCTTAAGAGGTAAGCACTTACCTACATTCACACCACACGTTGACTGTGGCGATCACGTAATCATCCTAAACGCAGAACAGGTTGTTTTGACAGGTAACAAGATTAACCAGAAGGTTCGTTACTATCACACAGGCTGGGTAGGCGGAATTAAGGAAATCCACTACAATAAGCTTATGGCAGAAAATCCTGAAAAGGCTGTTATGTACGCAGTTAAGGGTATGCTTCCAAACAACACAATCGGAAGAACAGCTCTTACAAGACTTCGTGTTTACAAGGGCGCAGAGCATGAACATCAAGCTCAGAAGCCTGAAGCTTGGACACAGGAAATTAAGTAAGGAGGATTTTTGAAATGGCTAAAGAACAATTTTTAGGCACAGGTAGAAGAAAGTCTTCTGTTGCAAGAGTTAGACTTGTACCTGGTAACGGCAAAATTACAATCAATAAAAGAGACATTGACGAATACTTTGGTCTTGAAACACTAAAGCTTATCGTTCGTCAGCCACTTGCACTAACAAATACAGCTGCTAAGTTTGACGTTTATGTAAACGTTGAAGGCGGCGGATTTACAGGTCAGGCTGGTGCTATTCGTCACGGTATCGCAAGAGCTCTTCTTGAAGTTGATACAGACGCATACAGAGCTGATCTTAAGGCAGCAGGCTTCTTAACTCGTGATTCAAGAATGAAGGAAAGAAAGAAGTACGGCTTGAAGGGCGCTCGTCGTGCACCACAGTTTAGTAAGAGATAATTTTATTATCGAAATCAAAAGCACTCAACTTTGTTGGGTGCTTTTTTATTGCTCATTACAGAATTAAAAAATCTTAAAATAATATTGTATTTTTTCAAAAGCTGTGGTATCATAATTATTGCAAGTAATAATTTAAGATTGGTGTTGACTACATACCCTATCAACCTGTAAAAAATGCAGGCTCCGTTTTGGGTGTGTGGTTTTCACTGCTTAAAATTATTACTTGCAAGTTAGGAGCTATGCGTTTTTATGTGTAGCTTCGGCTACACATTTTTTAATTCCGGAGGTTTTACTATGGAAAAACTTACAGCAGGACTTTTTTCAAAAGTGCTTAAGGACTCAATAAACGAAGACCTTTACAAGATTGTGGCAGACTATGTAAAATATTTAGAACCAGGGGCAGGTGCACTCATAAATTCTGAAGCCACTGTGGCACTTTTTGACATACAGAAAATACTTTCCAAGAAAACTCTTAACGAAAACACAAAGCTACAAAGAATTCAAGACGTTTTTGACAAGTACGATTTGGATTTTGAGAGTTATATATAATTAAATTTCTGAAATAAAAACTTTACTTTATGAATTGATTTTATTTCAAAAATATGCTACAATAAACCAGTAAAATTTAATAATTCACACAAAGTGTCGGCCATACCGTGCAAGGTATGGCAGGTGAAAAGGGAATGGGGTGAGAATCCCCTGCGATAAACTGTCGGTGTATGTACCGAAGTTTTTGTATCCGCAGGCGAAAGCCGGTCATTGGGAAACTGAGAAGACAGGATGCAAAAATGCGGACTTTTGTCTATATGGTACGAGTCACAAGACCTGCTTTGATGTTATTCCGTCCGTGCCAAAAGGCATAGGAATAATGTTTTTGCACCAAAAAATTTGGAGCGTTTTTTTGGTGCGAATTGTGATAATCACAGAAAAACTCAGCTGTGGTAATTTTTTATGTAAAAAAATTGCCGTGGCTTTTTTTATTGCCCGGCAAAAAGAAAGGAATTACCAAAATGAAAAAACTTTTATCACTAATGATTACCATCACCATGCTATTTAGTATGGTAATAACACCTATCCATGCAGAAGAAACTCCTGCTTGGGAGCAAGTTATGCATAATATTGCGGAAAAATATGCCCAAGACGGCTTATTGGAAGATGCCAATATGCTGTGGCTTTTGCCTGACCTGATGGCATACGGTGAGCTTTTTCCTGAAAGCGAAAACCTGATTTCTGATGAAGAAAAACAGGCTTGCCTTGCAAAAATAATTGACGATGTAAAGGAAGCAACCGCCCCTGCTGCCCTTGCAAAAGCAATAATCGCCCTACGCTCTATGGGCTATGATGCAAGACACATTGTAACAGAAGAACTTGAAGAAATCGACATTGTTTCCCGCCTTACAGCACTTGTGGATGCAAATGACTCAGGCGTAACGATAGTCTGGACTTTGCCTTATGTTTTAATTGCGCTCCAGCAAGGCGAAGACTATGCCACAAGCGAACAGATAGAAACTCTTGTTGGGATTCTTGTTGACAAAAAATTGGAATGGCAGGATATGATGTGGGGCCCAGATACCGCAACACCTGTTATATTTGCATTAGCTCCATATTACGAGACAAACGAAGCCGTAAAATCAGCTATCGACGAAACCATTCCAATGATAACCGCTCTTCAGGACGATACCGGCATAATCGGCAACGCCGCATCTGCAGGTCTTGCCATTGCGGCGCTATCCGCCATTGGTATGGATTCACAGGAAATAGTAAATAACGAAAAGACCTTGATTGATGGCCTTGTGTCCCAAGCATCAGAAGCTCTTGACGGATTTGAACCAATGTCCAACACCTTTTCAACAGAACAGGGCTTCCGCGGTCTTCTTGGCTGGACTTTCCTTAAAAACGGTACTGAAAAAAGGGTTTATGACTTCAGTTTAAATCCTATGAATACTGCTTACGAAGCTCCAAAAACCTTGTGCACAGTTACCTTCCAGCTATCTCCCGAAGATGCAGAAATTGTAGTTGATGGCCAAACTCCCGTTGAAGCCGGAAAATACGAACTTTCAGAGGGTGAATACACATTCACCGCATCAAAATCCGGATATTATACAAAGCAAGAAACCTTTCAAATTACCGCCGATGACATTACAAACGGCGAAAAAATTATACCTGTAACTTTGGACAGACGTTCTTCAGGCGGTGGCTCTGTGAGCAACAATATACGCATAACCGTAAAGGTTATGGTACATGGCGACGAATGTGAAAACAGCTTTACATACAAAAATAATGCATCAGAATTTGATGCATTGGTGTCAACCAGCGTTACAATCGACAAAGGCGACAGCGTTTATGATGCCCTTGAAAAAGCGTTGGAAAAGGAAGAAGTTGACTTCATCGAAGAAAACGGCTATGTTTCCGCAATCGGTGATTACAGCGAGTTTGACCACGGAAACCGCTCCGGCTGGATGTTTACTGTTGACGGCGAACACAAGGAAACAGGTTGCCGTGAAACACTATTAAAGAAAAACGCTACTGTTGTGTGGTACTATACCGATGATTATACCAAAGAACGTGGTTCTTCGGGCTATTCAGGCGGTTCTGCCGTGGACTCTACCCAAAAATTCGGGCTTTACGGCAAAAATGACGACATTACATATAAGGAAGTTATAAACAGCGGTAAAACCTTTGCCGACATTGAAAATTGCAAAGGCAAAGCCGAAATTGAAGCGCTTGCCCAAAGGGGTATCATAAACGGAAAAACCGAAGAAAGCTATGACCCTACCGCCACTATGACAAGAGCGGAATTTGCTACAATCGTGGTAAATGCTTTGGGACTTCCGAAAAAAGACGGAATTAAATTTGAAGACATAAATGACGGCGACTGGCACGCTGAATACATCAAGACTGCCTACTATTATGGCATCGTAAAGGGTGTCTCAAATAACCTGTTTAACCCACAGGGCACAATTACAACAGAAGAAGCGGCAGCAATGGTCACACGTGCCGCAAAGCTAAGCGGTATCGAGGCTGATATGAACGTGCTTACAGCCAAAGACATACTTGAAAAATTTGCTGACTTTAACAACATATCCGCGTGGTCAATTTCATCAATGGGCTTTTGCGTTAAGGACGGAATTTTAGACGGCGATACCGAAAACATTTCTCCTAAAGAAAATGTAACCCGCGAACAGGTTGCAGTTATGCTATATAGAATGCTTGGAAAGGCAAAACTTATATGAAATTTATAAAGAAATTCAAGAGCACCCTGATTGCCACAGGGATAATCGCCATAGCTTTAATAATAGGCTTTTATTCTCAAAATCCGATAAATACAACCATAGCCGAGCCCACACCAACACCTGTCACTCAAACTCCAGTAGTTGAAATTTTGGAAGAAGAAAAACCTATTGAAATAACGGCAGAACCTGCAAAAACGCCATCGGCTCCTTTGGAAACAAAGGAGCCACAAGGCGAAACACTTTCCTGCACACTTTTGGTAAGGTGTGATACCGTTTTAAATAATATTGAAAATTTAGCACCCGAGAAAGTTCCTTTAGTCCCTGAAAACGGCGTGATATTACCCGAAACTGAAATAGAGTTTTCAGATGGCGATACAGTTTTTGATATTTTGAAAAATGAACTGAAAAACCGCGGAATACATCTTGAATTTAATCAGGTATCGGTGTATGATAGTGCATATATAGAGGGTATAGGAAATCTATATGAATTTGACTGTGGCGACCTTTCCGGCTGGATATATCGCGTAAACGGCAAGGTTCCGTCCATGGGCTGTTCCCTATATAAGCTGCAAAACGGGGACAAAATCGAATTTTTATACACATGTAATATGGGAAGAGATTTATAAAAAATGAACGAATTTAAAACATATCACCCGATTATAAACTTTACGTATTTTGTTTTTGCAATCGGGTTTTCCTGCTTTTTTATGCATCCGGTATGCCTTGGTATCTCCATCCTTTTGGGATTTACCTATTCCGTGATGCTAAAAGGCAGAAAAGGAATCAGGACAAACTTAATATATATGCTTCCGATGCTTATGCTGATGGCTTTGATAAACCCAATCTTCAATCACCAAGGTGCAACCATCCTTGGCTATTTTCCAAGCGGGAATCCGCTTACGTTGGAGTCGGTAATCTATGGCCTTTGCGCAGGTACGATGATTGCAAGTGTTATCTGCCATTTCTCCTGCTTTAACGAAGTTATGACAAGCGACAAGATTATTTACCTTTTCGGCAAAATCATCCCGTCCTTGTCCCTTATATTTTCAATGACACTTCGCTTTATTCCGCGGTTTGCCCATCAGCTAAAAATAACCGCTGACAGCCAAAAATGCATTGGAAGAGATGTGGCAAACGGCAGTATCATCAAAAGAGCAAAAAGCGGGCTTTCCATTCTGTCCATAATGACAACCTGGAGCCTTGAAAACGCCATTGATACGGCGGATTCTATGAAATCACGTGGCTATGGGCTTCCAAAGCGGAGCGCATATTCAATATATTCCTTCTCAAAAAGGGATGCAAAAATATTGACCGTGATTTTGCTTTTGGCGGTCTATGTGATTATCGGAAGCATTACGGGCGAAACTCACTTCGCCTGCTTCCCTTATGTGCGAATTCGGGGCTTTTCAGTTTACGGATTATCGGTATTTTCAGCATATTTTGCCCTGCTTTCCTTGCCTATTATAATTGAAATTCTGGAGGTGATAAAATGGAAATTTATACGCTCAAAAACTTGAGTTTCGCATACCCTAACGGAGCTACAGATGCTTTAAAAAGCATAAACCTGTCTGTAAAATCAGGGGAATTTGTTTTGCTATGCGGAAAGTCAGGTTGCGGAAAAACCACACTTTTGCGACTTTTAAAATCTTCCTTATCACCTTTTGGAAACCTTTCGGGTGAAATTATGTATAATAATCTTCCCTTAGGCGAAGTTGATGCCAAAGTTCAGGCAACCGAAATCGGCTTCGTCCTGCAAAATCCTGACAACCAGATTGTAACGGATAAGGTATGGCACGAGTTGGCTTTCGGCCTTGAAAGCTTGGGACTTGAAACACCCGAAATACGAACAAGAGTGTCCGAAATGGCATCCTTTTTCGGCATACAGAACTGGTTTTATCAAAACACAAACCAGCTTTCAGGCGGACAGAAACAGCTTTTGAATCTGGCATCCGTTATGGTTATGCATCCCGAAGTTTTAATTTTGGACGAGCCAACCAGCCAGCTTGACCCTATATCCGCCTCCGAATTTTTGAAAACCCTTAAGAAAATAAACGATGAGTTTGGCACGACAATCATCCTTACCGAGCATCGTTTGGATGAGGCTTTTGCCCTGTCCTCAAGGGTTATCGTGATGGATAACGGCGAAATTATTGCAGACGATACACCGCAAAATGTGGGCAAATCGTTAACCGAAAAAAATCACCCTATGTCCCGTGCACTTCCTGTGCCAATGCGGGTTTTCGGCAAGCTTTCGAATACCTATCCGCTTACTATCCGTGATGGCAAGCTGGAGCTTTTGGAATACTCAAAAACTCATAATATTGACAAAAATTTGATTCCACAGGACAACGAGCCAATAAAAACTGTGCCTGTAATCGAAATCAAGGACGCATATTTCAGGTATGATAAAGCTCTGCCCGATGCTGTAAAAGGGCTTAATTTAACCGTTAACAAGGGTGAATTTTTCACCATTCTCGGCGGTAACGGTACAGGCAAAACAACCGCCATATCCCTTATATCAGGGCTTTTAAAGCCACAGCGTGGCAAAATTTTAATAAACGGCAAGCCGATTTCAAAGGCGGATAGCCTATATGACGGACTTTTAGGCGTTCTTCCCCAGAATCCACAATGCCTTTTTGCGAAAAAGTCGGTATACCTTGATTTAATGGATATAACCGACAAAAAATTGCCCGAAGCTGTTCGGGAAAAGCAGGTCATGGATATTGTCACCCTTTGCCATATTGAAACCTTGCTTGAATCCCACCCCTATGATTTATCAGGCGGAGAACAGCAGAGAACGGCACTTGCAATGGTACTTTTAAAAAGTCCCCAAATTCTCATTTTAGACGAGCCGACAAAAGGGATGGATGCGCATTTTAAGCAGATTTTTGCAAGTATTTTGGAAAGCCTTAAAATTAGCGGAGTTACAATCCTTATGGTGTCCCACGATATTGAATTTTGCGCAGAATTTTCCGACCGTTGCGCACTGTTTTTTGACGGTAATATCACTTCAATCGGTACGCCGCGAAAGTTCTTCTGCGGTAACAGTTTTTATACCACAAGTGCAAACCGAATGGCACGAAAACTGCTTCCAAACGCCATTCTGGCAAGTGATATAATCCTTGCATCAGGCGGAAAACCCGAAGAAAAACAGGAAAGCGATGGCCCTGTATATCCACAAAAAACGGTGCAAAAACCAGCGCCAAAAAAGACTCAAAAAAGCGATAAAAGACTTTCAAAAAGGACTTTTTTAGGCATACTTTCAATACTGATTATGGTTCCCCTTACCATACTTTTCGGCACTTATTTTTTAGGTGACAGAAAGTATTATTTCATAAGCCTTTTAATCATTTTAGAAACATTGCTTCCCTTTTTTATGGCATTCGAAAAAAGGAAACCCAAGGCACGTGAAGTGGTAATAATAAGCGTTTTGTGTACTCTTGCCGTTGTTGGAAGAACAGCCTTTTTTATGCTTCCCGAATTTAAACCCGTTGTGGCGCTTGTCATAATATCGGGCATCTGTTTCGGCGGTGAAACAGGGTTTTTGGTGGGAAGTATGACAGCATTTGTTTCAAATTTCATTTTCGGCCAAGGCCCGTGGACGCCGTGGCAAATGTACGCTTTGGGAATAATCGGCTTTGCATCGGGAATACTTTTCAGAAAGGACACCTTTTTGAAAACAAAAGTTTTCCTTTCTGTCTTCGGCTTTTTGGTAACACTTGTGCTTTACGGGGTTATTATGAACACCGCATCTGTGCTTATGGTTACAACCGTTCCAACTGCCGATATGCTGAAAACCGCATACATTATGGGCTTCCCCGTTGATATGATTCACGCCATTTCTTCCGCATTCTTCTTGTGGTTCTTATCAGAGCCAATGATAGAGAAACTGGAAAGAGTAAAAATAAAATACGGACTTATCAGATAACAAAAAAAGATGCAGAACATTCTGCATCTTTTTATTTTACGGTCTCATTTTGCCGTCATCATAAAGCATCATTATAAGCTTGTGAGTCTTAAGTGCCTCTTCGCCGCTTATTTCAAGTGGTTCTTCACCGCGGACTGCCTTATAGAACTGCTCAATCTGTCGAATGTGCTGGAATCCCCAATAGGTCATACCGCCCATCCCCTTATCAATATTCTCGTCCTGATGTGCTTCTTCTATAGTACCATCGTTATAATAGATATAGGCATCGTCATAGCCGAAAACAACTCTGCCCTTTTCGCACTGCAATTTGATTTCGATAGGCTCGTCAGTTGCGTAGTTATTCATACAGTAGAAACCATATTTAGCGCCGTTTTCGTAAATGATAAGTCCGTCTGCGCTGTCTTCAACTTCCACAATATCGTGGCCACGGTTTGCCATAGAAACGGAAACAGCTTTAACAGGCGAGTCAATAATCCAGTTTGTAAGGTCGATTGAGTGGATAGCCTGGTCGATGATAACACCGCCGCCTTCCTTATCCCAAGTACCTTTCCAGTCGCTGTTTGAGTAATATTCATCAGAGCGTGACCATGTAAGTGTTGAGCTTGCTGAAAGCACCTTTCCAAGTTTTCCCGATGCCACTGCATTCTTCACAAGTCTTGCAGAGTTATTGTAACGGCACTGGAAAATAATTCCGTACAAAACGCCCTTTTCCTTTGCCATATTAACTGCACTCTCTGCCTTTTCATAGCTTACATCCATTGGCTTTTCAGAAAGCACGTGAATGCCGTAGCCAAATGCCACCTTTGCAACATCTGTATGGATATAGTGCGGAAGACAGATATGTACCGCATCAAGATTTTCCTTTTCAAACATTTCAACATAGTCGGTATATGCGTTGATGTTAAGATCTTTCGCCACCTTTTCGGCACGTTCAGGCTTAATATCGCAACAAGCCACCAATTCCAAGCCGTCAATATTGATTATTGACCCGAAATGCATTACGGAAATTCGTCCGCAACCAATTACTCCAACTCTTAATTTAGTCATAGTTCCACCCTACTTTTTCTCTTTGTGTTTTTTATCCGTATAATAATACCACAAAAAAAAGAAAATGTAAACCCAAAAACACAAATTTTTGGGTTTACAACTTACTTTCTTATTCTATTACAAGTTCAGGATTCTCAGCAAAATGTTTTAACATTACAATAGGTTCGGTAGCTGAAGTATTCGTAATCTTAATGCCTTCCTTTGCAGCCTTTTCTGTTACAAAGAACTCGTCGTTTGTAAGTTCGCCGTAGCGGATAAGTGTCGGGGTTTCAATATCCCACACACCAAACTTGCCTCTACCTTGCAAAAGGATAAATCCGTATGCTGCCGCATCCTTGATTACAACCGTCTCGCCCGGATTTACCGTTAAACGCTTTGCAGAAACTTCCTTGCACTTATAGCAAATCCATTCTTCGGTATACTGTTCATTTGAAACGATAGTCTTTGGCTTCATAAATCTGTTCTTTGAAAATTCAGGGTCAACGTTCTTTTCCCAGTCAATTACGTCTACCAGGTAGTCATAATTACCCTTTTCTTCCGGAGGGCAGTTTTTCCACAAAAGGTCTTCTGACACGCAGTGACCACCGTGAAGAACTGACTGATACATTGCATAAACGTCGCTTGCAAACTGTGGCTCGTATGTACACATACTTGCAGGTGCGTGCAATACTCCCGGCGGAACATCCCAGCCTGTATCAAGTGTGATTTTGTATGCCTGTGAAAGGTCTAAAAGGTGGTTATCACCTTTAGTGAAGTCCATCAGGCTCTTTTTAACTTCTTCCTTTGTTGTTTCAGGGCGAAGACCAAAAAATGTGTAACCAAATTCACCCTCATAGTTATTAACCTGTGACGGGAAGAAATACATTTCCGGTTTTCCTGCTTCGCCAACTCGGCTTGCATGGTGGTCTCTGTGGTGAATATGATGCGGAAGCGGTCCTAAGTTGTCAAAAAACTTTGAGAACATAGGCCATTTTTTATATTTATTCCAAAGTGCTTCGCCGATAACTTCGCCTTTTAGCTCATCTACGGCATCTCTTAAAAGAATCTTTTCGCTTCCATCCTTTGATACGATGTAGGAAAGACCTTCATCGGCAGGTGTTAAAGGGCCGTTATCAGCATGTGTTGTTGATGCAAACCATCGCTCGTCAATACCGCCTCTCTCCTGACCAAGCACATAATAATCATCGGGATGAAGCTTAATTCTCTTTGCAGGTCGGCAAAAAGCTCTTGGTACCCAAGCAGGTGCCAAACGATATACACCTTTGCCTTCTTCAAGTAATTTCTTTGCAAGTGACATAGTTTTTCTCTCCTTTTTTATAGCATTTTAAGTTTGTTAAAAAAACTTTTATTATATCTTGATTATAGCATTTATATATGGTATCATTAAAGGTGTTAAAAGTTATAAAAATAGCATTTTAAAGTTAAAGGGGTGAAGATATGTTTGAAGTGGCAATAGAAGATTTGAAAAAGGTCTTTGAAGATTTTTACAACCTGACGAAATTTATGATAGTTCTTTATGATCAGGACAGAAAAGTTCTTTTTTCCTACCCTGAAAAGATGTGTGAATTCTGCCAATGTGTGCGTACAAGCCCCGAGCTTTTTGAAAAGTGCATCGAATGTGACAACCACGGCTTTGACATCTGTGATGCCACCCGAAAACCCTATATTTATGAATGTCATATGTCGGTAATTGAAGCCATCGCTCCCATACATTCGGGTGAAATGAACATTGGCTATTTAATGTTCGGTCAAATTGCCCGCAAAAACAAGGACAAGATACGCATTAGCGCAAAAAAGGCCTGTGACCTTTTTGGAGTGGGTATTACAGAAGATATGATTTCAAAAATAACCACTGCTGACGAAAAATACATTGTATCTGCAGTAAATATGATGACAATGTGCGCAAACTATCTTTACACCAACGAAATAATTAAAAACAACCCTAACATTTTGATATATCAGCTTAAGGAATATATAAAGGAAAACCTTGACCAGGACTTGTCCATTGAAGCAATATGCAAGCAGTTTTATATCTCACAGTCAAAGCTTTATAAGCTGGCAAAAACCAATTTGGGAATGGGCCTTTCGGACTACATACGATATATGCGCTTAAGGAAAGCTCAAAAACTGCTTTTGGATACCGATATGCCAATCACCCAGGTTGCAGAAATGGTTGGAATTTACGATACTAACTACTTTATCCGTGCATTCAAAAAACAGACAGGAACAACCCCGCTCCGATTCAGAAACCAAAAGAACCTTTCCAGAAATTAAAAAGCTCCGCAAAAAATGCGAAGCTTTTTTTCTTTTGAAAATATATATAATCAGCACAATATTGGCTGGAGTTGTTCTCCATCCAAAGCCATCTCAAGAGTCGGCAGGATTTTTGTCATATCCGCCACCAATGAGTTCGGTTTCTTTACGTGATCATCCTGACCAAATGGCACAAAGTACAGGTTTTTATTGTTTAAAAGCACGCCTATATTCTTTGCGGCATTCCCAAGTCCGTCATTGGTAGACGGCGCAATAACCACAGGCTTCTGATTCCGAAGATGTGCCTTTGCCGCCATTGTTACAGACGAGTCCGCAATACCCGATGCCAGTTTCGCAAGGCTGTTTCCCGTACAAGGTGCTATCACCAGAATATCAAGATACCCTTTCGGGCCGATTGGCTCTGCTTCCTTTACCGTGTTAATTATGGTATTTTTGCAGATTGCTTCAATGCGGGTTTTAAACTCTTCCGCCGTTCCAAATCTCGTATCGGTACTGTAGGCGATTTCGCTCATAATGGGTATCACTTTTGCGCCTGTCTCCGCCACCTTTTCAAGCTCCTTTAAAACTTTGGAAAAGGTACAAAATGAGCCCGTCAAAGCAAATCCCACCGTTTTATCTGCTAAATTCATTCATCCAACACCCCCGTTTCCTCTAAAATGTTTGTTATTGCTTCCTTTATTATTTCTCCTGACGTAACAGGCGATGTTTTTCCCGGTAGCGATAGTGCCCAGATAACATTTCTCGAAAGCCGTTTCGCACTGCCGAAATCCACGCCACCCGGCTTTGATGCAAGGTCGATTATCAGGGCATCATCCCGAACTCTTTTTAGAACTTCTTCGGTCAAAATCATAGCAGGCACCGTGTTTATAATAAGGTCAAAGTTGCCAGCAAAAACCGGCAGGTCTTCGGTATGTATCGCATTCATTCCGCCTTCTTCTATCCATGCAAAATCCGCATATTTTCGTGCCGATACCGTAACATCTGATTCCAATGCACGAAGCTTTTTCGCCATAACCTTTCCAACTCTTCCATAGCCTATAACAAGGCTTTTTGACCCGAAAATCGTTATTGGAAGCTCGGAAAAAGCAATTTCCAAAGCGCCCTCTGCCGTTGGGATAGCGTTTTTAACTATCAGTTCTTCCCGCTTATAGTAGTCTGCAAATTTAAGTCCCCGCTTTGTCAGGGCATCTTCCGTTTCTTTCGATATGCGTCCACCCAGCACAAAACAGCCGTCAGGCAAAGCTTCCAAAACGCTATGCATAGCAATCTGCTTTTTTGAAAAAGGTGCATTTATATAAACATTATCGAAGCTCATAGGCATAGGAAATACCGCGATATCCGCCGATTTAAGTGGCGAAAGGTCGGAATCATCTTCAAAAAGTCCGATTGTTTTTACAGTATATCCATCCTTTAAAAGAAGCTCACACAGTCTTTTTTGTCTTAAATCTCCACCGATTACACAAACAGTATTTTTCACCATCCATACCTCCCTCTTTTACATATTATGTACCGCATAAAAAAGTGTTCAGCGCATAGCTTTTAAAAGCCCGCAAAAAAATAAATTATTTTCAAATAACTATTGAAGATTGGCGCATTTTCTGTTACAATTATATTGTATATCTATATACATATTTGTTGAAAGGTGTGATAATATGGACGAAAGATGCGTTCTTATAATCGAAGATGAACAAGCCATCGTAGACATACTTAAATTTAATTTCCAAAAGGAAGGATATAAGGTGCTTGAAGCTATGGACGGTGCTACCGGTCTTGAGCTTGCACTTTCTGAAAATCCTGACCTTATTCTTTTAGACGTAATGCTTCCAAAAATGGACGGTTTTGAAGTATGCAAAAAGATACGCGAAAAATCATCCGTTCCTGTAATTATGCTTACAGCTCGTGAAGAAGAAGTTGATAAGGTTTTGGGCTTAGAGCTTGGCGCAGACGATTATATGACAAAGCCATTTTCTATCCGCGAACTTACCGCACGTGTTAAAGCAAACCTAAGACGTACATCAATCGACCGCGCATCAGTTGGTCAGGACAATAGCTCCCTAATAACATCAGGCGACCTTACTATCAACGTGGAACGCTACGAAGTTTCAAAGTATGGCAAGGTTATTGACATAACTCTTCGTGAGTTTGAGCTTTTAAAGTTCTTGGCAACTCAGCCTGAGCGCATTTTCTCACGTGAAAATCTTTTGGAAAATGTGTGGGGCTATGAATATTACGGCGATGTTCGTACAGTTGACGTTACTGTAAGACGTCTTCGTGAAAAGATTGAGGATGATCCTGGAATGCCACGCTATATCATAACAAAACGTGGTGTTGGTTATTATTTTAATAAGGCACAGTAAAAATGTTTAAAAGCATACAAACCAAAATTATATCTATCTTCATACTTACTATTCTGTCGGTAGTGGTTGTTATCGGCTCTTTTCTTACTGCCAATATTGTGAAATTCTATAATGACGAGTTTTACGTTATGATGGAAAAGGTTTTCACAGATGGTCTTGTTTCTGAGCTCGAAAACAGTGCCAGTGTATCAGGTGCCGAAGGTGTTCGTGACATTGTTAGTTCTTATGCCGGACCTTTGGGAATTGATACCTACCGATTTTTTGCTATTTTAGATGCAAAAACAGGTGCGGTTATCCACTCATCTGACTCTGCAAAGAGTGCAAATCTTGAAAAAAGCGATAATATAATCACCGCTATGGCAGGTAAAAACGGAAACATTTCCGATACCGAAAAAACCTATATGGACTATGCCATTCCAATAACCGCAAATGGTGAAGCACGCTATATTGCATATATTAAAGACACAAAAAATGAAGTTACATCTGTTACCCGTAACGTACTTTTTATCTTGATTGAAGCACTTTTGGTTTCTGTATGTATTGCCGTTATTTTAAGCTTCTTCTTCAGCCGAACCATAACAAAGCCAATCCGCAACCTGACCGGCGTTGCAGAAAAAATTGCATCCGGAGAATTTACGGCTGCTGCGCCGACCGATGCAAAGGACGAGCTTGGAATTTTGAGCAATACTTTTGCATACATGTCCTCGGCGCTATCAAGCACTATGGAAGAAGTGAACTCCGAAAAGAATAAAGTTGAGACTATTTTAAATAATATGACAGACGGAATACTTGCCTTTAACACCAAAGGTGAGCTTATCCACATAAACCCTAGAGCCAAGAAAATGATTGGCAGACAGTATTATGACGATATTAAGTTTGATACTTTCTTTAAAGAAATTGACGCAGATATTTCTATGGGAAGTCTCATATATATAAATGACGAAGAAAAAACAGAGCGACAGGCGACTATTAAAGACAAGATTGTCCGTTTTACTTTTGCACCGTTTAAAATCGAAAACAAGGTAGGCGGTATCTTGGTTGTTATGCACGACGTAACAAGCCAGCAGAAGCTTGAATTTTCACGTCGTGAGTTCGTGGCAAACGTATCTCATGAGCTTAGAACACCGCTTACTACCGTAAAGTCATACGCCGAAACCCTTGCTGAT
>JAFUJN010000165.1 GCA_017468095.1 Clostridia bacterium | reverse complement strand
GTCGCTGTCATTGAAAGCACATCCACATTCTTTTTAAGCTCCTTTAAGCGTTCCTTGTGGGCAACGCCGAATCGTTGCTCTTCGTCTATGATTAAAAGGCCTAAATCCTTGAACTCTAAGTCTTTTTGCAATATTCTGTGTGTTCCTATTATTATGTCGATTTCCCCTGTTTTAAGCTTTTTCAAAATTTTTGTTTGCTCCGCCTGGGTTCTGAAACGGGACAACATTTCCACCTTTATCGGAAATTTTTCCATTCGTTTTGAAAAGGTTTCGTACTGTTGCATAGCAAGAATTGTTGTAGGGCAAAGATACGCCACTTGCTTTGAGTCGGTGGCCGCCTTAAATGCGGCACGAAGCGCAACTTCGGTTTTGCCGTAGCCAACGTCACCGCAAAGTAGCCTATCCATTGGCTTTTCGCTTTCCATATCCTGTTTAACTTCTTCTATTGAGCGAAGCTGGTCTTCCGTTTCCTGATACAAAAACCTGTCTTCAAAATCTCTCTGCCAAGGCGTATCGCTAGAAAAGGCATATCCCTTTGTATTGGCACGCTGGGCATAAAGGCTGACTAACTGTTTTGCCATATCGCTGGTTGCTTCGCGTACCTTTTGCTTGGTCTTGTTCCATTCTGTTCCGCCAAGCTTTGAAAGCCTTGTGGTGCCCTCTTTTCCCGAATACTTGTAAAGCATATCAAGTTGGTCAACAGGAACATATAAGCTATCAGTACCCCTATAGGCAATATGCAGGTAATCCTTTGTAACGCCTGCCGCCGTCATTTTCTTTATTCCCTTATACTCGCCTATTCCGTGAGCTCTGTGAACCACATAGTCACCAACATTTATATCGGTATATGACTTTAAGCGGTTTGCATTTTCCGCTTTTCTTTTTGACTTTTTAATGCTGGCAGAGAAAATTTCTTTATCAGAAATAAGAGTGAAGCCTATTTCAGGGAACTCAAAGCCTTTTGAAAGTTCACCGCGAAGTATAATTATTTCACCCTTTTCAAATTCTACGTTGTCGTGGATATATCGGCACTTTATTCCCTTGTCATTTAGCGTTCCTGCCAAATTTTCACCACGTAAGCGATTGGACGCCAAGATAACCACCGTTTCCTTTTTCTTTTGACGTTCTATAAGGTCGTCATAAAGGTATTCCACCTTGCCGTGAAGCGAAACTGTGGTTTTTGTCACAAAATTAAATATGGAATTATAGTTATAATTTATTGTAGTATGAGTAAGTGCATTTATTGATACAAGCTTTTGGTTTTGAAGCTTCTCTACCGCTTTATCATAGCTTTCCCAAAGCTTTGAATGTCCTGATAATAAAAGGCCTTTTGCGGATAAATCTTCTATTATCTCGCTTTGCTCCCACACAAGCGTTTTTGCGCGTTCTGCCATTCTTTTTGGCTCAATCAGGAAAACTAATGTATCACTATCAATATAGTCTAAAAGCGTTGGAAGTTCGTCATAAACAGCGCCTATATATCTGCAAATTGAGCTAAGCTCTACCTTTTGGGATAGTTTTTCAATGTCCGCTTCAATGTTTTCGATTGTCTTTGACTGGTCGCTTTTATTTATTTTTATCTTTTTAATATAATCTT
>JAFUJN010000164.1 GCA_017468095.1 Clostridia bacterium | reverse complement strand
TTTTTATTTTTGGTATTTTTGCCCTAATTTATGATAATTTAGCTATGTTTTTCTTCAGCATAACCCAACTTTTGGCAATAAAAAATCGACAAGCTAAAACCTGTCGATTTTTAATAGATAATGTGCCTTTAAATCTTGCCTTTAATAAACGCTTCACATTCTTCCGGCGGTAGTGCTTTTGAGTAGTACCAGCCTTGAATATAGTCGCAGTCCGAGTCAGATACAAGAGTATTTTGCTCAGCTGTTTCAACGCCTTCGCAGATAACTGATACGTTCAAGCTATGAGCAAGAGCTATAATGCCGGAAAACAAGTCCCTTCCCCGTTTTGTATCAGCCTTTAGAAGAATATCACGGTCAATTTTAACAACGTCAATAGGATAGTCACAAAGATTTGACAAAGACGTGTATCCACTACCCAAATCATCAAGGTAAACCCTGAAGCCTATCTCTTTGCAAAGCGTAACGTTTTCCGTTGCCGTTTCTCTGTCCTTTTCGATGGCATCTTCAGTTATTTCGATTGCAAGCTTTGACTTGTCAAACTTATAACTGTCTGCAATCATTTTAAGCTTATCAATAAAATGCTTCTCGGAAAGCGTAATTCTTGTGAAATTACAAGAGATTGAGATGTTTTTATACTCCGTATCCGCCCATTTTTCAAGCTGACGGCAGGCAAGCTCAAACATATAAAAATCGTGCCTGCTTATAAGCCCTGAAATCTCCATATTTTCGATGTATTTTCCAGGCCCAATCAAGCCCTTTTCCCTGCTATCCCATCTTGAAAGTGCTTCTGCCGATACTATCTTCTTTGTTTTGTTGTCAACAATGAACTGCAGGTACATCTTGAATTCATTATTTTCAAAACCTTTTAAGATGTTCTCTGTGATTTTCTTTTCTTCCTGAATCATATTCATGGAATGTGTATCGCAGTACACAATTTGTTTATCTGTCCCGAAAATTCTGTTGCAATTCTTTCGCAGGTTGAAGAGCAGAATTTCACAGTTTTTGTCTGTGGGCTGAAGATGATAGGTTGCGCAATGGAACACAATTTTATTGCCTTTTTCGCCCATTTCTTCAAAGCTGTTGAGCTTATTAAGAACCTCTTTAAGCCTCTTTTTAGCCTCTTCATCGCCAATCGCCTGAAATGCAAAAGCGAAGCCGTTTTCGGTAATTCTTGCTGATATTTCTCTGTCCCCAGTATGCTCTGATAAAACCGAAGCTGTGTATCGCAAAACTTCTTCAAAAGAGCTGTCACCGTGATAGGAACGAAGATAACTGCTGTCCAGAATAATATAAGCAATGTGATACAGATTTCTTGATATATCGCCTATGGTGTACCTGAAATGATACTTGAAAAACTGCAGGTTTCCCATCCCTGTTTCAGGGTCTGTCATTTTGTCTGCTTCGTTTTCCTTTCGTATACGCTTGATGCGAAGAATTAAAGCTATAATGAATGCCAAAAACAGTAGCAAAAGTACTCCAAAGCCAATAATCCATTTGTAATGTGATGTTGACTTCCCTGATGCATAAGATAAGTATATACCATCCCTTTCAACACCTGAAATTTCGCCAAGTGCTGACTTGATTTGTGCTATTTTTGCATCATCTGCAATCGATGTAAAGCCAAGTCCTGTTTTTATGATTTCCTCGTCTTTTTCATAGCTGACAAGCTCGATATAGTCCTTTCCAAAGTCGGCAGTTCCATCAGCTGATGAAACAATATCCGCCTGAAGATTTTCCCCTAAAACATTTCTGTCCTTGCCGTCACCGTTGATATAAACAAAATCAAGCCCTGAGCGTTTCGAAATTTTCCCGAGTAAATCAGGAATTATGCCCTTATATGCTTTTTCATCTTCGTCATAATATTCGATTGGATAGCCATCAGGATTTCCTGCAACATATACATAATCCGCATAGCCTTCGGTTTTTTGCGTGGTTATAACTTCTGAAAAAACAGGCTGCGCAAAAAATGCAAGCGTCATAACAAAGAATAAAATAAACTTTTTCATTTTATTGCACAACCTCCTTATATGTTCATTTTCTTTCGCTCAATTCGTCCCCAATCGAGCTTTTTCTTTTTGTAGCCTTTAAATGCCATCAACCGCACAAACGCCATAACAAATCTTAAGGTTGTGACTTCGAAAAAGCACAGCATAACTGCTTTGGCAAAGTCTCGTGGCTTGACGGTAAGGTCAATGGTTTGTATTCTTGAAAAGAATGCCGTTAATGTAAGTATTGAGTTATAGGATGCGTAAATCAGCATAAAAAGCAACATAAACGGCAGGTTTAAAATGTCCACAATATATGCCGCAATCATCGTGAATACGCCAAACACTTCGATAAATGGGGACAGTAATTCGTATAAAAGGAAATACATATACGACACAAAACCAACCGCTCCGTATTTCGGATTTGCCATCATCTTTTTGTGTTTCCACATTGTCTGGAAAAGACCCAGATGCCAACGTTTTCTCTGCTTTTTAAGGTCGCCCAGCTTTTCTGGAACCTGAGTCCAACACACAGCATCCGTTGCATATTTGATTGAGTACGGAATTTTATTTGTAAGGCAATATGAATGTAGTTTTACGACAAGCTCCATATCTTCACCCATGGTGCCGTGGTCATATCCGCCTGCTGCGATAACCGTCTCCTTTTTGAACATTCCGAAAGCTCCTGAAATGATAAGGGAGCAGTTAAATTTATCAAATAAAATTCTTGATGCCAAAAATGAACGGTCATACTCCAAAAGTTGCATACAAGCCAAAATGTTTTTTGGCAAGCGGTACTTTTTTACCTTTCCTTCAAATAATTCCACATCATTTGACGGTCTTACAGTTCCGCCTACTGCCACAACATTTTCCTCTTCCAAAACAGGCACAACCAGCTTACGAAGAGAATCGTACTGAAGCACAGAATCTGCATCCATACAGATAAAGTACGGGTATTGCGCAGCGTTTATGCCCATATTAAGTGCATCCGCTTTACCGCCGTTTTTCTTGCGGATAAGGGTAAGCGGTACCTTTTGCTCGTGGGATTCATAAATAAACTCCTCCGGCTGACAAGCGATTGACCTATGAAGTGGTCTTCGCACAGGATGCATATTATAAGCATCGATGAGTTGCTGAGATGTGGTATCCTTTGAGCCATCATCCACCACAACAATTTCGTATAGCTTATAGTCAAGGGTAAGAAGTGATTTTACCGTCTGAACAACTGTTACTTCTTCGTTATATGCAGGAACAACTATTGTGATTGGCACAAAGTAGTTTTCTGTAAACTTATTCATAAGTCTGTCCTGCATTTTCTTGTTATAAAGCGTTGTTGCGCCGATTACCACCGACAAAAACAAAAACGTTGAGTACCCTATCAGGTATACGATAAAGCAAGAGCCGATAATATCGAAAATGAGTTTAATTGTTTCCATTTCCATCATACTTTTACCGCCTCGCTTTCCGCATTTCTTCTGTCAAGACGGTATCGCATAATTTCGCGTGCATAACGGTCATTTCCGTCAAACACATTTATTAAATCCTGATATGTATAGCCTAATTTTTCACAGGAAATTGCGCTGTTTTGTCTTACGTGCCAGTTAGAATTTGACAGGTTTTTAACCAGAATTCTGAACGTAGCATCGCCTGGATATGATTTTAAGGCAGATGTGGCAATCGCCTGATATTCCCAATCACGTTTTTCCAAGTTCTCTGCCAAATTAAGTATGACAGGCTTTGCATCTTCCGACGGGAATTTTTCAAAGTATCTTATAGCAGAAAAACGAATTTCACGATTTTCCTTTTCATTTGCAAGAAGTGACAGCATTTTGTCATCGCATCTCACATTTGCAAATCTGAAATAGTTCAAAATATTAACACGCATCTGCACCGAATATTGTTTGAAATTTCGAAAAAGAGTTTCGCACAAAACGTCCTTATCGCCCTTATAAAACATAAGCCCGTCACAAACAAGCTTTGGGTGATGAAAGGAAAGGTTTGTGTCAATTACTTTCAGAGATTTTTCCACAATGTCCGGTCTTTTCATACCATAAAGTGCCTTTAATGTGTTCTCTCTGCAATAAACATTAAATGACCTTAACAGCTCAAAAAGAGCCTTTGTTAATCTTTCGCTTTCGTGATGCTTTAAGATGTTGTATTTATGCAGTATGTAAGGGAAATACGCAATTTTAAGCGTATCCTTGGTTATGTATTTGTGAGTAAGATATTCAAAAACCGAGAATGTATCAATAAGATATTTTTCGGTAAGCTCCGGCTCCTTTTCAAACACTTTCTCAAGTGCTTTATCAAAAGCAGTTACTCCCGCTGTTTTTAAAAGTTCTCGGCAAAGATATTTTTTATGCTTTTCAGAAATTTCTCCGCCATTTTTTAGAATTTCTATTTGCTCGGAAATAATATTTTCTAATTTTTCAGAATTTGAAACAAGGGCACGTTCTCTGTGTTTTAAAATAAAAATGTAGATAGTATTATACAAAATCATACTGACACAAATGGCAATATAAACGTATATCATAATTTCTATTTTCATTTCTATTTGCCCTCCTTCCATAAGTTCTGCATTATGTAATATGAGCTTTTTAATCTTTCGTGATATGTTACCTTATTACCCCATCCGGAAAGCTCAACTTCATCAAGGGTAATTCTTTCATTCCCCGCACCGATTCCGGCATACATCTTATCAATGTCTATATATTCAATGCCGTAATTTCCGTCATAATAGTCATCGTGAACAAGCATTTTTGACGGATCGGCAAAGTTCATAATCTGCCACGGCAACTTGATTTCGATATAATCGCCATTTGCGTAAAAGTCCGCAAGGGAATTAAACTCAGGACTTTCAGGATTTGCTATTCCGTATAAAAGTTTTCCCGTTTCATAGCTTTCAGCCACCGTTTCCTTGGTTTCAGGAGAAAGGGCAATAGCTGTTCTTAATATCAATTCAATAGTTACAAACTTCGGTGAATTTTTATCCGGAACATTATTTTTTAAGTATGTATCGTAGTCATAAATGTCCTTGGAATAGGTTGAACGAAGAGCATCATAACGCTCCTGTGCCATAATACGGCTATTATCTTTTCCGTTTAACACTATTACAAAATCTGCATCCCTATCGAATTTTACACCAAAGTTTTCACAGTAATTACTACCGCTTTTTGGCGTTATATCAAGGGGTATATATAATGTTTCATTTTCAAAATCAAGGCCGTTTTTCTTTACAAGGAAGTACATAAACTTTTCATCATATTTTATGGAAAGTTCAATTTCTCCGTCTTGTATCAGGTCATCTTCCGTCCATTCCGATACATCGCCGTCAACATAGGAGACGGACTTTTCTTTTCCTGGGTCAAATGACAAAAGTCCAAAATATTGCTCATTAGTCTGATAATCCGACCAATACGCTGTTCTTGTAAGATTTACCGCATGCATTGTGTTCCAAGTACGTTTAAACCACTCGTCCTGCCAAGTAAATACACAGCCACCATTACAGCCTGTTGTCTTTATATCATTCCAGCAATCAATAAGTGCCTGACCCTGCGCCTGCTCTGATGTGTTACCCTGATTTCGTCCTGTATCCTTATCAACCTGTGCCATACCTCTGCCGGTAGATACGCCAAATTCTGATATGACAACCGGCATATTGTGATGGTTGTTAAGCATTGTAAGATACGCTCTGTATGCATTTATTCTGCCCAGTTCATCACGGAAAGCATTCTTTGATTCAAGCCCGAACACCGCCCAGTCATCAGCAAAGCTCAAATAGTACGGATAGTATGGGTAAACGTGATAGGAAGCGAATTGCCCAGGAATAAAAGCAGATGTTGTTTTAATATGCTCAGTATCAACCTGTGCGCATTTCATAAAGAAATTCTTTATAATTTCAGGATACTCAAACGGGTCTGTTGTAGGCCAGTTTGAGAATGCAACAAGTCTCTGCTGGTCATATCGCTTTGTTTCGTATTCTATAACCTTATCGCCTACCATAGTCAGCATTGTTTCAAAAGGCGTTGCATCTTCGGATGTATACATATATTCGCCTTTATATGCCGAAAATCCCTCTATTCCTTCATATAAATCGTCGGTATAGCTAACGGTGGAATCATCCCATTCAACGCCTAGGATATAGCCTATTACCCACTCGGATATATCGTTTTGATAGGTTCCGTGTCCTGCACTTGCAACCCTGCCTAAATTAAGCTTTCTTTGTCCATGGATAACATCCACCATTATTTTGCTGTTTTCCAGAAAAGTGTCATAAAAATCCTTGTCATATGCATCTCTGTGTGAGTTTAAAACGTAGTCATTCACCCATACGCCGTGAAGCATATAAAGGGGATTTTGGTTATCCTTATTGTATTTATAAAATGCGTTATAAAAGTCATCATTCTGGATTGTGTAAACACGGATGGTGTTTGCTCCCATATCCTGAATATAGGAAAACCATCTCAGGTAAGTTTCCTCGTCAACAGCAAAGGAGGTTGCCCACTCACCAGGGATGCCTGAACCCAAATTCACACCCTTGATTTCAAAGGGTACAAAAGAGCCGTCCTTTTCCATATAAATTTCTTCGCCATCCACCTTCATAAAATATTGGATAGGCTTATCCTCACCTAAATCCAAATATACTCCTTCGTGGAAGTGCATCCAGTCTAAAGCCAGAAGTACAAGTATTATTGCGGATATTATTATAATAAATTTTTTCAAAACCTGTACCTCCTTTTCTTTTAGTCTGATACTTCATTATATTTCTTGGTTTTTGATTCCGCACTGTATTGTTTAAGTGTTTTTATATTTTCATCCATAAATGCAATTCTTTTTGTAAGAAAATCCTTTAACTGCGTTACCGCTTCCTCATAGGTTCTCGGATTTCTCCATGTTGGATGCATCAGGTCATATTCCGTCTTGAAAGTATAACCCCATTTTTCATAATTTCGTTCTATGCTGGGTTTCAGATACTTTACCGTGTCATCAATAAAGCCGAACAGATATTCTTCGCTGAATACAGTTTTACGAAGCTCAAAATATCTTTCTATCACCTTATCGGTAAAATCATTGTCCATAAAAAGCATCTGGTACCAAAGCCCTGAATTAAGCCTGAAATCATCTATCGGCATAGCCTGTTCCTGATATGCGTCACAGGCAGAGTTAAAGTCCCATACGCACATTTTGTACTTTCCTGAAGTGTCCTTATATATGTATGTGGAAAGAGAGCCTGCGTCATAGTTACAGGTAAACTCATTTATCAAAAAATAGTCCACAAATGAATTAGTATCTACATAGTTTTTGTATCCGTATTTTACGTTATTGTAATCATACGAATAAAGGCTTTTTTCAAATAAAGAAAACTCATCCTTAATGCTTTCTGCAAGCTCCGGTGTTATATTTTTTGTTCCGGGATATACAAGTTCGTGCTGTGTTTTTGCACGGGTTGTATAGTTTGTGAAAGGATAAATCTTCTTTGTTTCTTCTGTATCACCCCAGTCAAGACGAAGTGCATAACCCGAAAAAGTATTGTCCTTTTTATTCACCTCAAGGCTTAACCTTGCGCCTTCTTTGCCCGATGTAATAGTTTCTATTGCAAGGTATACTCCCCTATATTCGCCGTTTAACATAAGTTCAAAAAAGCGGACATTTGGGCTATAATCCATAATTTCTCCCGAAATGTTATACCACATATAGTTACGGATAAGGGTTTTATCAAGGAAAGGTCCGTGAAGTGCCCATTCGTGATGGGAATCCATACCAAGAAAGCTTTGAGAGTTACTTG
>JAFUJN010000163.1 GCA_017468095.1 Clostridia bacterium | reverse complement strand
TCGAGGGTAAGTCCAACAACATTAAAAAAGAACCTGGAGTTGATTAACTCCAGGCCCAAAAAGATTTTAAGTTATCAAAAACCAGTGGATTTATTTAAATCCGAACTTAAAAAATGTTGCACTTAGTTTGACAAATCATTCATATTTTGCGGTTAAATTCACAAATTATTTACATTTTATACATACTGAAATAATATTTTACTGTTACAATGTGGAAAAAAGTTAAAGGAGGAAAGTTTTTTTGAAGCGAGCAAAGACTTTTTTTAAGAAAGAAAAATTGATGGAGATATTGCATCCCGATAAGGAAAAAGTAATGGAGATATTGCATCCCACAAAAAAGAAAATTATTATTGTTTCTATAGTTCTTGTTATAGCAATTTTAGCAATGATATTGTTTGGTGGCAGAAGCAATCCTGCAATGAAAACCGTGCAGGCGGATGATATCGTAACCCGCGGAGACATTACTGTTACCATAACAGGAAGCTCATCGGTTGAGCCACTTGAAAGATTTGAGATAATCCCAAAGGTCAGCGGAGATATTGTATACTGTCCGTATGAAATTGGCGATACTGTTGCAGAGGACGATATCCTTTATATGTTCGACACGTCAGATACCGATCTTACTGTTGAGCGTCAGCGCATTTCTATGCAACAAAGCCAAAACAGTTATAATGATGCGTTAAAGGAAAGAGAAAAGCTATACATAACTGCAAAAAATGATGGAATTATTTCAGGTCTTACCATAAAAGAAGGACAGGAAGTAAACTCCGGAATGAAAGTTGCGACAGTAGAAGATACAGAAAATATGTCAGTTGAAATTCCTTTTACAGGAGCGCAGATTGACTCTATTTTTGTTGGTGATACTGCAACAATAACAAGCTCAAAGCATATGAGCACAGTTACAGGAACAGTAACCCATAAGGCATCTTCTGCTTACCCTGGTGGTGATGGAACAGCGCTTTATACTGTAGAAATTGAGTTCAAAAACCCAGGTGCATTTTATGCAGGGATGGAAGTTGGCGGAAGCGTAAACGGCCATATCAGCCCTGGAATGGGAACTGTTACAACTATGGCATCAGGAACAGTTTCAACAGAAACAGACGGAACAGTGGTTTCAATTAACTACAAAAATGGTGACTATGTTACAAAGGGAACAGTTATTGCGACTATAGATAGCGATACTATCACCGACAGAATTAACGACAGCACACTTTCTTATATGAGTGCAAATATTTCTATGCGCCAGACAGAAAAGAGCCTTGAAGACTATAATATAAAGTCTCCTATAAACGGAACTGTCATTACCAAGAATGCGAAAGCCGGCGACACCATTGACAAAACAAATTCTGCTTCCACTCTTATGGTTGTTGCAGATATTTCAAAGTTAAAGTTTGAGCTTGCAATCGACGAGCTTGACGTTAGTAAGGTACATGAAGGGCAAGAAGTGGCTATAACTTGCGATGCACTTCCTGATGAGGAATTTTTGGGCGTTATAACCAATGTTGCAGTTGAAGGTACAGCTTCAAACGGCGTGACAACATATTCTGCCGAAGTTGAAATAGCAGAACCGGGAAATTTAAGACCAAGTATGAACATAGATGCAGAAATCATTATTGAATCTGCGGAAAATGTACTTATGGTGCCGACAGAAGATATCAAAACCGTTGGTGGCAGAAGTTTTGTATTCGTAAAGGATGACGGCTCATCAAAGAATGAAGAAAGGCAGGAAAAGAAAGAGCTTCCTGTGTTAACAGGCGAAGAGCCTTTGGATGAAATGCCTGATAGAGAAATGCCGGAAGGAGCAAATAGCGGAACAGAAAGACCGAAAGGCGAGATGCCACAAATGGATTCGGGCAAATCACAAAACAGAACTGGCGGAAAAACAGGAAATATGCAGGATATGACACCACAAGCACCTGATGGATACATAGCAAAGGAAATTGAAATCGGAATTTCAAACGAAGACTATACCGAAGTAAAAAGCGGACTTTCAGAGGGTGATTTGGTTTATAAAACCACAACCGCTAGCTCATCGGGCAACAATATGATGATGGGTATGCCAGGTGGAATGTCCGGCGGAGCTATGGGTGGCGGAATGCCGGGCGGAGCTATGGGTGGCGGAATGCCTGGTGGTATGTCAGGTGGAATGCCGGGCGGTATGAGATAGCAGGTGCCACAAAATGATAAAACTTGAAAACATAACTAAAATTTATCATATGGGTGATAGCGATGTTCACGCTTTAGACGGCGTGACATTGCATATTAAACCCCATGAGTTTGTATCCATAATCGGCCCGTCAGGTTCAGGAAAATCCACCCTTATGAATATGATAGGTTGCCTTGATGTGCCAACCGGTGGGCGATATTGGATTGACGGCGTTGAAGGAAGCAAAATGACCGATAATCAGCTTGCAGACCTTAGAAATCAGAAAATAGGCTTTATTTTCCAGCAATATAATTTGCTATCAAAACTAACTGCCTTTGAAAATGTTGAACTTCCGCTTATATACCGCGGAATTCCGGCAGAAGAACGTGCAGAAATGGTTAAAAAAGCCCTTTTGCGAGTAGGTCTTTTAGAAAAAATGAATCATAAGCCAACCGAGCTTTCGGGTGGTCAGCAACAAAGGGTTTCGGTTGCAAGAGCACTTTCTGCAAACCCGTCTTTGATTCTTGCCGACGAGCCGACAGGTGCCCTTGATTCCAAATCAGGAATAGAAATTATGCAGATGCTTCACGATTTGCACGAAGACGGAAACACCGTTGTCATAATTACTCATGACCTTAATATCGCAAAACAGGCGGAGCGGATTATAACCATCCGTGACGGAAAAATCACAAGCGATATTGACAATAAAGCTGACAGAGCAGGTGCGAATAATATAAAAGGCTCTGCTATTGGCGACAATGAAAATGGCAAAACCGCAGATTTGGAAGCGGACCTTAAAGAAAAAGAAGAATTTATCCAAAACCTTATAGAAGATAAGGAGGTGGCGGAATGAATTTTTCAAAACTTTCACAGTCCTTTAAAATGTCAATGAAGAGCATTATGGGAAATAAGGGTCGTTCTGCTCTTACAATGCTTGGAATTATTATCGGTGTTGCATCGGTAATTGTAATTACGGGTATCGGCTCAGGTGCTACTTCAAGCGTTACAGATTCCCTTTCTTCTATGGGAACAAAGCGCATAACCGTTTCAATGTCACGTGGTGGCTTCGGTACTTCCACAAGAAAGATAGAAGTGGAAGATATGCAGGAATTTTTAGAGGAAAATCCTGACCTTGTCAGCGCAATGTCGCCGTCAATTTCGGGAAGAGCCACTTTAAAATACGGAAGCGAAAATACAACCACAACTTTAAGCGCTTATGATTCCACCTATACTGACATAATGAGTCAGGATATTATGTGGGGAAGATACATAAGCGAATATGACGTTACAAACAGGGCCTATACCTGCGTTGTGGGAACATACATTGTTCAGGAATACTTTGGTGGCGTTAACCCTGTTGGCGAAAGCATTAAGCTTAACGGACGAAAGTTCAAGATTGTAGGCGTTTTTGAAGAACAGGGGGATTCAACCGAAAGTTCTGCTGACAATGCGGTTACAATCCCGTATACAACGGCGATGCGATTTTTGCAGAATAAAAATATAAGCACATATTATTTCACAGCAACAAGCGAAGAAAGTGTAGAAGCAGCTGTAGATGCACTTGAAAGCTTTGTTACAGGCAAGCTTGGAAGTGATACCGGATTTTCCGTATCAAGCGTTGCAGAAATGCTTGATACAGTAAACGAAATAACCGGTATGCTGACCACAATGCTTGCGGGAATTGCCGCAATTTCGCTTATAGTAGGCGGAATAGGAATTATGAATATTATGACGGTTTCAGTTAGTGAGCGAACACGCGAAATTGGCATAAGAAAGGCAATCGGCGCAAGAACAACAGATATTTTGACCCAATTCCTTGTGGAATCCGCAGTTTTAAGTACAATGGGCGGTATTGTTGGAATGATTTTTGGCCTGATTGTTGGAAGTATCGTGTGTAATGCAATGGGCATTGAATTTGTGCTTGAGATAGGAATGGTTATTTTAAGCTTTATGTTCTCGTTGGTTATTGGAATTTTCTTTGGAATAGTACCGGCAAGAAAAGCTGCAAAATTACACCCGATTGACGCACTAAGGTCAGAATAGGAAAGGAGAAGTGTATGAAAAGACTTTTATGTTTTATACTTGCCACTGTTATGGTGGTAGGAATAGTGCCGGCAGTAAGTGCCGCATATATAGATGTAAATGCTTCGGACAGCTATTATAATTCTGCGTTAAGACTTCAGGATTTGGGGATTATAAGCGGTTACAGCGACGGAACATTTGGAGCAACAAACAATATTTCACGTGCAGAGTTTACGAAAGTAGTTGTCTGCATGATGGATAAAGAAAGGGAAGCAAAATCATTAAGCTCTCTGCCGGCATTCAGCGATATTGAGCGCGGATATTGGGCATCAGCATATATAAGCTATGCAACACGTCAGGATATCCTGTCAGGCTATGCTGACGGAACATTCGGGCCTAATAAAAATATCAGCTTTGCCGAGGCTTTAACAATTCTTTTAAGAACTATTGGCTATAAAGAAGCAGATGTGGGATATTTCTGGCCTAATAACTATATTGATGCTGCAGCATCTATGGGAATTTCTGCAGGTCTGAATTATGCACCTGGTGATGCAATAACAAGGGGCGACGCTGCTATTTTAACTGATAGAACGCTTTTTGCAAAACCATCAAATTCATTGGAAGGAGCATCAGGAAAAGAGACCTATCTTGAAACTATAGGCTATACAGTTTTGGAAGATGCACTTATTTTGGATAATGATACAAGCAACAATAACATAAGCGTATTGTCAGGAAATTTAAAGCTTGGAAGTGCAGCTACATACGTTGGAAGAACGCAAATCAAGGTATCAGCAGGTGAAGTGTATAACCACGTGGTTATTGATAAAGACGGATACCTTGCGGCAGTAAATGGTTATGCCGAAACTTCGGACGAAACAAAGAGCGAGATAGGAACTGTAACAAGACTTACAGGAAATACTATTGAATACACAGGTTCAAATGGTCAAAAGGGCACATATAAAGCAAATGATGACTTTACTGTGTACTATAACAGCAACAAGATGACATTTGCCAACGCTAAAAACTACATAACAGGCGGAACAGAAATAACATTCTTTGGAAAGGACTATGGCCTTTGGAATGTGGCAGTTCTTGGCGGAGCAGATGATATTGACCCTGTTTTAGCATCAAGAAGCTATACAGATGACGATGTAGCCCTTGAGGGAATGACCATCAATAAGGAAAATCTTATTGTGTATCGTGATGGTGGAAGAGCAACTCTTGGCGATATAGAGATGTATGACGCGGTTTACTATAACCAGAAAACTAACACAATGGAAGTATATTCCAAAAAGGTAACAGGCGTTTACTATGATGCAAAACCGTCAAAAGCATACGTTGAGAGCGTAACGGTTGGCGGAAAGGACTATGAGATAGGATATGCAGGTGCAACAAGCAGGCTTGATGCATCTTTAGGAGCTTTTGAAATCGGTGATAAAATCACCTTGATTTTAGGAAAGAATGATGAAATTGTATTCGTAACCGATAGTGCCGGTGGTGTTGACTATTTCTCTTAC
>JAFUJN010000162.1 GCA_017468095.1 Clostridia bacterium | reverse complement strand
TCAGGATCATCATCCCATCCATAGTCCTTAATAATATGTGTTTCTGAGTTGTAAACAGGCTTTCCTACAGATGACTGTAAGTAGTCATAAAGGAACATCATTTCATAGTATTCATCGCTGGTATAGTTTGAACCGTCAATACCTGAATAGTCTGAAAATTCGCCGAACATATCATAGTCTGTACCACGGGCAAGCTCAACTCTTTCCTTTGTTTCACCTGAAGTAATAATGTTTTCCATTACCTTACTGTGAATAGGTGTGTTAGGGAAATATTCTCTTACAATGCCTGCCATCCATTCATGCCATTCTGTAAATACCTTATCGTTAAATTCCATCCAGTCATATGCTCTTGCATTGATTGTATAGTTACCGAAGAAGTTGGTTTCCGGCATAGAAATACTTTGCCAAGAATACAAACCGTATGCATCTTTAGCATTTGATTCACTGCCGTGCTTTTCTATAGCATACGCCTTGAAGTCGTCAGTATAATCATCAAACCATCTTGTATCAAACCAAGGCTCGTTAGAGATACAGATACTGTCAATACAGGTATAGTCCTGAACGTTTGATAGTACGCCTCGGATATGTGCTTCAAGGATTTGTTTTACAGTACTGTTGTTTATATCAAATCTGATAAATGTTGCACTGTCATCAGAAGTAAGTTCGATACCGTTTGCTTCTGCTATGTTTTCAAGGTAGTGTGGAGCTAAAAGCAAGCTGACACCGACATTGCTTTGCTGTGCATTGTTAAGGTGTACCTTAAGGCCTTCTACTTCAGGATAAACTTCGGATTCAAGACCTGCATTTGAAAGAAGGTTTATATCAGAACCGTCTTCATATACATAGAAGTCATCAAGATATAAATCAGCTGTATTTTCTACAAGTACCAAAACGCTCATAGATGTCTGGTCAGCACCTGTTGTATATGTACGGCTGTATTCAGTCCAGTCTGATGGTGAAAGGAAATCTACACGGCCAGTAGACACCCAGTCAAATGTCATCCAAGCATTCCAATCGGTAGTAGTACCCTTTGCCCAACAACCAAGTGTGTATGTGGTGTTTGGCTTACATGGAATTGCTCTTTCAGCTGCCACGTATCTGTTTGAGCCGCTTGTATCAGAAAATACCATATGAAGTGACTTTGAGCCTGTACGGGCAGTTGTGCTATCAACTGTTGCACTGGCGCTTATTCCTTCTGTACCTAAGTATGTGTTCCAACCACTGGAACCCTGTCCCCAAGTCTGGTGAGGTCCGATTTCCATCTGGATGTTACTTGCACCAAAGCTCTGGAAGTTTGGAATATCATTCTGTGCGTGACCGAAGAATCCGTAACCTATTGAGAATACAGGATTATTGTTTTCGTCATAAATGTACTTTCCGTTAACAGAAAGGTTGTTCATATTTGGACGAGTTACTGTCACAGGTGTTTTTGTTCCGTTAAGATATGCAGTAAGGTTTGTATTTGCCTCATTGTATAGTGCTGTAATAGCGTCCTTTTCATAAGTCAGAACGCTTGAATCGATTCCCTTTGTAGTATCTGCAGGGATGTATGTATTATAAAAACGATCAATTACAGCATACAACATCTCTTCATAGTCGATAGGGATTCCTGCTTCTTTACATTGCGATATCTTGTTTTTAAGTAGCGTAATTTGTCCCTGAGCCGGGTACGCATAAACAGGAACCACTGTGATGGCAATTGTCATTACAATCGCCATCATTATGGATATTAATTTTTTCATTTATTATTTACCGCCTTTTAAGAAATTTGAAATTACTGTTGCTGATTCTGCTCTTGTTGCTGTATTTTTTTCACCGAATGTTCCGTCGGATGAGCCCTGCATCAAGCCTGCGGCTACTGCCTTTGAAACTATTTCGGTATTGGTAATCTTGTCAGTAAATGAAAGCTCAATATTACCATCAATATTACCATACTTTGCTTCGTAGAATTTCACAAGCATTTCACACATTTCTTCACGTGTGATTTTATCAAGTGGCCTAAAGGCATCGCTTTCTGAATCATATTCAGGAAGAGTCATACCTGCCGCTCTTGATAATAGTGCGTGGAATTCCCATCTTGTAGTAGTTGCATTTGGATCATAGCGTGATTCGCTTCGTCCTGCAATTACTCCCTGTTTGTATAGGTCAGAAATAAATTCTTCTGCCCAATGTCCGTAAGAGTCTAAAAGTACGCAATCCTTTGTAATTTCAAGAGTAACAGGAACATACTTTTCGATAGTTACAACTTCGCCATATTCCTTGTTAGTTCTTAAATCAACTGATTTTGCTACAAGTGTATCACCAAGATAGATGTTAACATCACGTGTTTCCTTGTAGTTAACAACGTTAACAACTACTTTTTTCTCTTCAACGCCGATATTTACTTCAACGTCAAATACCTGCTCGCCTGTTTTTGCATCCTTTAGGGTAACATAGTTAATACCAAGCTCTGCAAGTTCTTCACTTATGCGCTTACGGAATTCAGCTTTGCTTATTCCGTTTACCAAGCCATTTTCGTCACAGCTGAAGTTAATAACTTCTGCATTGTTCTTGATGTGGTTTACGATTTTTGAATCGTGTGGGTATGTTCGCTTATCCATTGTAAGGATATCGCTTTCATTACCAGTGATAAGAACCTTACCGCCGTTTGACACATAATCTGCGATTGCGTTAAGCATTTCGGCTGATAACTGCTTTGTTCCTGGGACAACTACAAGCTTATAGTTATGTATAGCAGATGGATTTAAATCAGTAATAAATCTTACTGCCTTACCGTTTGCCAAGCTTGCATCGTAAGTCCAGTACATATTGTATGCCATTCCCGGATTGTTGATAAGGTCGGCATCTGAATATACGATACCAACTTCAGGAACTTCATTCTGAAGTGCTTCGATATAATAGCCAAGTCTGTTAAGGTCAAGTGTTGCCTTACCTATCTTTGCGATTGCATCAGGTCTATATGAGATACTTCCGATAAAGTCGGTTGAACCGCCCTCTGTGTATCTCTGCCATACCCAGATGTCTGAATGATATCTGCCGTGGATTGCTCCCTGATAGATATCCTGTGCCATATGGTCTGCTGCTGCAGGACTGTAATCAACATCTCGGTCACGTGTGATGTGGTCTTCTGTGTTGATTAAAGGTCTCTCCGCATAGCTTCGCATATAATCATACCAGATATTCTTTTCAAGGATTTCATCCTCGTCGTCAATATAGTTAACAGCGTCACAACCATTTAGTTCAAAGGCTTTGGTCATATAGATTAAGTTTGTACCATTATTGGAAAGGTTTCTTGGGCCATATCCAATATAGTTCATAATCTTTGAGTTAACAGGTATTCCCGGTGCTGCTTTTCTTACAAGGTCTGCAAGCCAGATATGGTAATCTGCAAAAGTAGTATCGTTAAATACCTTGTAATCATAGTTCTTAACAGGGTTTATTGCATAATTATCAAAATCACATTCATCAAATGATTTGTAATTTGTCTTCCAAAGTCTGTTAAGCTCATTGATGTCCCCTGCATATCTTTCCTTTAAGAATTCACGCCAAGGCTCAATATAGAAGTTATCTTTAGCACTTTCAACAAACAGCTGAGGCTCGTTTGTAATACAGATACTGCTTACTGACTTATACTGTGCGATTAGCGGAACAACCTGATTAACATAGTCTTCAATAATCTGCTTTGCGATAGGTGCATTAGGATTGTAGTTCATAAATCCTGCTTTCATACCTATATTGTGCTCATTTACTATGTCATCAAAGAAGTACTGCGGTGAAATAAGAACTGCAACAGAAACATTGTTGTCTTCTGCTTCTTGGAGCATCTTCATGTATTCGTCAACGGCACTGCCCTTGAACATTGTAAGGGTCCACATTTTTGTGTTGTAATCTTCAAATCCGCCGTTATAAAGTAAGTTTTCACCGGTTTCAATATCTGTGAATGTCAAACCGTCAACCATAATGCTGTTGGTTGGGCCTTCTGTAAGAATTCTTATAACTGTACCGTTTCTGTCCTTAGGTACTGTGTATTTTGTTGAAATTTCCTTCCAATCATAGCTACCGTCAAGAGAAACACGGTCTTCATAGTCATTCGCACTTATAAATGTGCTTGTTACGTTATCGCCCTTTACCCAACCTTTTAGTTCATAGGTTTTTCCTGGGACAAGACCTGAAACGCTGTTTGAAATTGTAGTATAACGGTTTGGCTTTGGATCTAAAGAGTAGCTCATTGTAAATGCAAGGCTTCCCTCTTTAACGTCTTTTGATGTAACATCAGGAGTTCCGTCGCCTGTACCTTCTACTTCCCATCCACCGTTTGTATAGTGAAGGGCACTATTCGGTCCGATTTCCTGCTGAATAGCGTTTGCACCGAAGCTTGGGAAGTTAATCATATCATTTCTTGCGTGGTTAAAGTGTCCGTAACCAACGAAGAATGTAGGTCTTCTTTCGATACCGCCTTCAAACTCGTTATCAGCATAAGCTGTAACGCCTTCATATGTAATATCACTTGTTATAAAACGTGGAACTTCAAATGGTTCCTTTTCACCTGCAAGATATGCATTAAGGTTTGCCTTTGCTTCGTCATAAAGGTCATTTATACAGCTTTCTGTATAACGAATTCTTGATGTGTCTGCAAGTGCAATATCGTCAAGAGTGTATTGGCAGAACTTTTCCATTACAGAGTAGTTGATAGTTTCGTAATCTGTGGAAATGCCTTCCTTTGCGCACTGGTCAAGAAGCTTTTTGATTTCTTCTGTCTTCTTTACCATACCCTCTTGAATTGCCATAGCCTCATTTGTTGGCATTGGTCTTAATGCAACCTCGATATTTGTTCTTGTTGACATTTCTTCGCCGTCTGCCTTAAAAGTGATAGCTATATCATAGGTTCCTGCATCTTCAAAAACGTGCTTAATTTCGCGTCTTATACCAGAATGTGCAGGAACAGTAACCTTTTCTTCCTGATTTGTAAGAGTATTTGTTACTGTAAACTCTTTTTCGCTATCTTCGGTGTTTACGAGGTACCAATCGAATGTAATTTCATCGCCCTGTGTACCCTTTCTTTCACCCTGAATCCAGCCATACCACTGTCTCTTGCTATCCTGAAGCTCAAGAAGCGGACAGTCTTTGTTTGATTTAAATTCTGAAATACCCTTTGGCGCAAGCTCTGCACAATAACGTCTTCCTTCGCCGTCATTGTCATTGCACAAGTAGTTGAAGTACATTCTTTCAGGCTTTTCGTCAAATTTAAGTCTCCATGGGAATGCTGCTTCATAAACGGTAACGTTTCCGCTTTGAGAAGCCTTCAAAGTGATTTGCTTTTTCTGTTCTGCAACAAAGCCGTTTCCGTAAACTACGCCTTCGCCAAGTTCCGGATGGTAAGCAAATCCAAGCTCGTTTCCGTAAGTTTCTTCTGTTGAAGAAATTGCAAGCTGGATACTGTCACCCTTCCAGTAATCGTTTTCGCCCTGATAACTTACGAATGTGTTATCAGTAACTTCTATATAAATGTAAAGATTTTCGTCGTCAAATGCGAATTTTGCTTCAGATAAAACGTCACGAGGCTCTTTATCGTTAATGTATACCATATACTGAGTTGGAAGTGTTGGAAGTGTCATTGATGGGAAGCCTTCCCAGTCATCCGGACTTCCGTCAACTGTGATACCTTCTGCACGGTAAACCGGCATAAACTTAAAGGCACCTCTTACCTTAACCATATCCTCTTCGGTATATGATTCTGACTTGATTAGTTTTTCATAGATACCTGAAACGCTTGTATCTTCGATAACAGGCGCCTTGTTTTCTCCTTCGCCTACTGCTTCAAAACCTGAATTTACAATAATTTCGCCTGTATTGTGGTTTTTAATAACAATATCATCGAACCAGAAACCCTGTGTTTCGCCTTCAATGATAATTTCCATTTCGTGTTCACCAGAAGTAGATGGTGTATGAATCCACTCAAAATTTGTCCAGTCATAAGTTCCGCCGAACTGAGTAAGATTCTTTAGTGTCGAGCTATCCCAGTTAAATATAGTATAAATTGTACTTGATGCTCTTGATTTTGCTTTTATTGAAACAACATACGGTGTTCCTGCTTCAAGCTCAAATGATGATGCAAGCATAACGTATGTATTTCCTATTGCACCGGTATTATTTACTGCTTTTAGAGATGCTTTTCCGCTATAAGCGTTAGATGTGTCAATGCCTATTGTGGCATCTATGTCACCTATGTAGGATACATCCCAACCGTCAAATTCCTCTGCGTGTGCAACAGGCATCACAAAAAGCGAAATCACCATCACAGCTGATAATATTGCTGAAAATAATTTTTTCATACTGATTGTTATAACCTTTCTCCGTCTCTAAATTATGTTACAAGATAAGTTGCCACAGGTACGGCGTTTTAGCCGTACCCAGGCTTTTTCATTTAATTATTCTAATATATCTGTACCGCTAAGTGGCTTAATGGTATTAAGTCCATCCCACTGCATAAGCTTTATCTTGTAATTATTAGAAGCTGTTATTTCCGGTACGTCAATTGCTAAGCAATATTCGTTGCCCATATCCTTAATGCTTTCTATAACCTGCATCTGAGCGTATGTCATTACCTTTAGCTCCATTCCATCGTAAAGAGCTGCGATTACAACAGGACAGAATGAATCGCCCATTGTGTAGTTTGTAATTTTTGCTTTGATTTCAATTATACCGGACTGAATTGAGTTAATTGCATTTCCGCTTGCATCACAGAACTCAGGTTCTGCTATAACATAGTCAACATACTCAAATCCGCCGTTCTTAACCAATTCGGTTGAGCTTCCCACTACAGTAAGTGATACATCATCAATCCAAACTGAACCGTGACCTGATTCAACATAGAAGTAAATTTCTGTCTTTGTTTTACCAGCTGCCGGTGTGAACTGAATTGTAGTTTCCTTCCAATCGTAAGTTAAGTCGCTTACGCCATCGTGTCCTTCACAGATAACAAAGGTCTGTGCCCAGTTACTTTCTTCTATAACATAGAATACTGTTACATTTCTTGCCTTTGACTTAAATGTAAGCTCGTATGTGTTACTTGATGAAACGCCGTTTATAATCTGCTTAACATAAGGTGCAAATCCTTCTGTCCAATCCTTTTCGATGTCAATTCTCATTGAGCTTGCGCCTGATGCTTTTGTGTAATAGTCAGGAGTGAAGTTTACTGCAGTAGTATCTATACTTCTGCCAAAAATCCAATCTCCGAAATAGGACTCGTTACCTGCTGCAGTGCCGTCTGCAATTACATTGGTGTATGTTGCAACAACCTTACCTGCAATACATACTTCAACCTTTACTGGCACTCTCTTGCCGTCTTCAAGACCTGTTAAAGTGATTTCGTTTGCGCTACCGCTTGTTAGTGTGAAGTCACCGCTTATGAACTTGCCGTCAGCATATACTCTGATACCACGGATTCCGTCGTATACCGGATTGTTCCAAGTAACTCTAACTGCGCCATCGCCTGCCTGGAATGAACGAAGATTTGTTACCTGTGCATTGTTTGTAACCTCTTCAAAACCGCCGTCCTTAATGTAGTTAACGCCGTCCGGTCCGATAAGTGAGATATCATCCATATAGCAGTCTACTGCTGTATCAATGTAGAATAAGAATCTTGTGTCTCCGCTACCATCGATAGCCAAAGTTGATGTATACTTCTTCCAGCCATTTGCCTGTAGCTCATATCCTATTGAAACGTTTCGTGCATTTTCTCCCCAGTCACTCCAGAATGCCATATTACCATCATCACCCTTAGCATACCAAGTAACTGTGTATGTTCCTGCAGGAAGACTTGATACTGTATATTTCTGTCCGTATTCAAATCCTGCTGATGTTGAATATACGTGCAAGCTGTAGTTTCCGCTATTCTTTTCGTAATCTACTACCTTTGCATAGCGGTCATCAGTTTGTGTTCCTTCGACAGTTGTTGTACTTGAAAGAGTGTACTGGTCAAATCCATCAATAGTAACCTGTTCAAACGTACCATCTATAATGTAGTTATTGCCCGCTACGTCAACAAGTGATATATCGTCAATGTAGCAATCTACTGCTGTATCGATATAGAACAAGAATCTTGAATCACCACTACCGTCGATATTCATAGTAGTTGTGTACATTTTCCAGCCATTTGCTTCTTCTATAGGAGTTAGGTTTGTATTATAAACTACTTCACCCCAGTTGCTCCAGAAGCCCATTGTACCATCGTCACCCTTTGCAAACCAGGTAACTGTGTATGTTCCTGCTGGAAGATTTGATACTGTGTAATTCTGACCAAATTCAAATCCTGCTGTTGTTGAATATATGTGTAAGCTGTGTCCGCTCTTGCCGTGGAATTCATCACATGTAACTTCAGCATAGCGGTCTTCTGTTTGTGTACCTTCGACAGTTGTTGCATTTGAAAGTGTAAGTGAACCTGTAAATGGTTCAAGTTCCGGCAATTCAACTTCCGGTGTTGGGGTCGGAGTTGGTGTCGGTGTTGGAGTTGGTGTTGGAGTCGGAGTAGGTGTAGGAGTTGGTGTAGGTATTACTTCTTCAACAGGAGTACCCTCTGCTGAAACTTCATCAAATCCACCATCCGGCATATAGTCAACACCATAGCCGTCTACCATAGAGATATGGTCAACGTAGCAGTCTACAAGACTTCCGTCATTATGTGTAAATAGGGCGTATGTATCGCCGTTACCATTTATGGTTAGTGTTTTTGTAACCTTTGTCCATTCGTCTGAATTTACTTCGCCTGCTGCAAATTCATCCCATGCACTGTAGAAGAACAATGTTCCTGTTCCCTTTGCATACCATGTTAGTGTGTATGTTCCGGCAGGTAGTGACTCTGTATATGCCTGATAGAATTCAAGATGGCTTCCTTCTGTATAAACATGCAAGCTGTAACCTGCACCAGCATCTTCGCCGTCAAGGTTTGGCTTTACATAATAGTTATCTGCATTTGCGCCCTGATTGTGCCAGATTGCACTTGTGAATGCAGGTTCTGCGCCTGATTCATCTACATTATCAAATGTGCTGTCTACAACATAGTTCTTACCTGTTTCTGTATTTGTAAAGTATATATCATCAATCAGGTAATCAATTGCTGCTCCATTGTTATGGAAGAAGAAGCTGTTTTCATTGGTAGCAGTCAAGTTGTAATTTGCTGTAACAAGCTTCCATCCGTCTCCAATATCTACACCGCTGTCGGTGTTTGCAAACATACTTCCCCAGCCACCATCTGTTGTTCTGGAGTAGAACCATAATGTTCCGCTTCCCTTTACCTTAAAGCTTAGCTTATAGCTTCCTGTTGGAAGTGTTTCTGAAAAGTTTTGGTACGCTTCAAGCCATGTTCCATCTGAATAGAAGCGCATGCTGTAATCCTTTAATGTGTGGTATTCAGCATTAGTAGCCTTTGCATAACGTGCATCTTCCTGATTACTTATTACTGTTGTGTTTGAAAGATACAATTCTGCAAGTACCGGAGTTGCTACTGTACTAAGCATTGCAACGGCAAGCACTAAGCTTAAAATTTTCTTAATCGGTTTCATTTAAAAACTCCTTTTTGTTTTATTTGGTCGCTTTCCTAATAAAACGACTATTCTACACTTTGTGTCCAAAGCTCAAGAATGTTTTCACCATCAAGAGTATATAGGTCTATATCCTGACGGTTATTGATAAGGTATGCTTCCACGCTGTATCCCTCACCTATATTAAAGGTTACGGATAAGTCTTCTGCATTTGCGCCAAGTGCTGTCATTTCAAAATTGTCCTTATCTGAATATAGATTTTCCATCTCGCCGTTTTGGTTAAATACTGCAACCAAAAGTTCGCAAGGAAGTCCGTCTGTTAACTTATTATTCTTAACATTAACAAGGACTGTATAACTGCCCGCTCCTGTCAGGCTGTCTATAACATCTGTTCCCTTTTTAAGGATTAGATTTGACATCTCATAGTCCTCAAAATCATCAGGGTCAGGTGTGTAAACTGTTACCTCGTCAAATCCGCCGTCTGGAACAAGATTTTCTGTTCCGTCCATAGGTATCAATACAAGGTCATCAATATATAATTCTGCTGCTCCGTCATTGTGGAACAAAAGCTTTGTCTGGTCGCCGGTTAGTGTAACTTCTTTTACAATTCGAATCCAGCCGTTGCCCAAATCTGTGCCAAGGTCTGTCTGATTAGATACTAGCCAACCTGTGTCATCCCAGCCTACTCTGAACCAAACTTTTCCTGATACTGCCTTTACTGCTACTGATAATATGTACTTACCACCAGCTGTAGCAGTTTCTGTTAAGTTCTGTGCTACTTCAAGCCAGTCATCTGCACCTGCTTTAACGTGTAAGCTGTAGCTTCCGCTAGCCTTTTCATCATCTGTTACCTTTGCAAAAAGTGTATCAGAATTATCTACATTTACTATTGTTGTTCCAGAAAGTGTCAAATAATCATCCGGTACGTTTGATGGGTCCGGAGTTGGTGTTGGTTCCGGTTCGTCTGGTTCCGGAGTTGGTGTTGGTGTCACTTCAGGTGTAGGAGTTGGCTCTGTTCCGTCTGATATTGTAACATCTTCAAATCCGCCGTCCGGAACAAGATTCTCTGTTCCGCCTACTGCTACCAATGAAATGTCGTCAACGTACATTTCTGCCTCTCCATCATTGTGGAACAAGAAGTTTGGCTGATCGGCTGTCATTTTAACTTCTTTTACAAGACGAATCCAGCCGTTGCCCAAATCTGTACCAAGTTCTGTCTGGTTAGATACAAGCCAAGCTGTATCATCCCAGCCAACTCTAAACCATACTTTTCCTGAAACAACCTTTACTGATGCTGACAATAAATACTTGCCACCAGCTGTTGCTCCTTCTGTAAGGTGCTGTGATACTTCAAGCCAGTCGGCAGCACCTGCTTTAACGTGCAAGCTGTATCTTCCGTCAGCCTTTTCGTTGTCTGTTACCTTTGCAAAACAGGTTTCTGTGTTTGCTACATTTACTGTTGTTGTGTTTGATAGTGTTAAATTTTCGTCCGGTATATCTTCTTCTGGTACATCTGGTGTAGGTGTAGGTGTTGGAGTAGGAGTTGGTGTAGGTTCAGGATCCGGTGTCGGTGTTGGGGTCGGAGTTCCGCCACCGGATACTGTTACCTCTTCAAATCCGCCGTCTGGAACAAGATTTTCTGTTCCGTCTACAGGCACCAATGAAATATCGTCAATATACATTTCTGCTGCTCCATCATTGTGGAACAATAGTTTTGTCTGGTCTGCTTTCAAAGTAACTTCCTTTGTAAGCTTTATCCAACCATTACCAAGGTCTGTTGCAAGCTGAGTCTGGTGACTCGCTACCCAACCATCGTCATCCCATCCAATTCTGAACCATACTCGTCCTGAAACAGGCTTTACTGCCACTGATATAATATACTTTTCACCGGCAGTGACACCCTCTGTCAAGTTCTGTGATACTTCAAGCCAGTCACTACCTGTTGCTTTAAAGTGCAAGCTGTAGTTTCCGCCAGCCTTTTCATTATCTGTTACCTTTGCAAAACAATTTTCTGTATTTGCTACATTTACCGTTGTTGTGCTTGAAAGGATCAGGTTTTCATCAGGAATATCCTGTGTTGGTTCTTCAGGTTCTGGTGTAACTTCCGGTTCTTCTTCGCCAATTACTGAAATCTTACCATTTACAGTTGTTACTTCTACATTGTCAAGCATATCATCGAATACGCCTTTTGTTTCGACTTCGATTTCATACTCTTTCGCAATACTCTATGATACTGTAAAAGTTAGTACGGCAACTGAGCCGTTTGATGTATCTG
>JAFUJN010000021.1 GCA_017468095.1 Clostridia bacterium | reverse complement strand
CAAAACGTGAAAATGCGAAATTGATCGGACTTTCCGCCCTTATGACAACCACAGTTCCGGCTATGGAAGAAACTATCCGTCTTGCAAAAAAAGAACTTGGAGATTGCAGGGTTATAGTTGGCGGTGCAGTTTTAACGCAGGAATATGCGGATATGATTGGTGCGGACAAATACGCAAAAGATGCTATGGAAGCTGTCAGATATGCAGAAAGCTTAATTTAAAACAAGAAAAAGAGTGAAACAAATGTTTCGCTCTTTTTTTGTGCATTAAATGAGAAAAAATGCAGATATTAACTGTATATGAAACCAAAAAAGAGGGACTTTGTATGAATATTGAAGAACTTATTGAACTAAATTGTCAGGAAAGAATTGAAGATTGCTCGGATGAACAGCTTTATTTGGGACTGCTTCGAACTGTGATGGAAATGTCCGCAAAAAAGCATAAAGCGGTGAGCAGAAAACGGCTTTATTATATTTCCGCAGAGTTTTTGATAGGAAAGCTTTTGGGGAATAACCTGATGAATTTGGGCATCTACGACGATGTGAAACAAGCCTTAAAAAAGCACGGAAGAGAACTTTCGGATATTGAAGAATTTGAAAGTGAGCCATCTTTGGGAAACGGCGGACTTGGACGCTTAGCTGCCTGCTTTTTAGACTCTATTGCAACTCTTAATCTTCCTGGTGACGGCATCGGCATAAACTACCATTTTGGACTTTTCAAACAAAAATTCTGCCACAATATGCAAAAGGAAGAGCCGAACACTTGGCTTGACAGTTCAGGCTTTTTGCGAAAACAGGATGTTTCCTACGAAATCACCTTTGGGGATTTTAAGGTAAAATCAAGGCTGTATAACCTTGACGTGATAGGCTATGGCGGAAGCTGTAACAAGCTTCATCTGTTTGATTTGGAAGATGTGGACGAAAGTCTTGTGGGTGACGGAATTGAGTTTGACAAGACAAAAACCAATAAGAACTTAAGCCTGTTTTTGTATCCTGATGACAGCGATGAGGACGGAAAACTGTTGCGGTTATATCAGCAGTATTTTATGGTATCAAGTGCGGCACAGCTGATTATAGATGAAGCAAAGGAGCGAGGCTCAAAACTTTCCGACCTTGACGAATATGCGGTTATTCAGATAAACGATACTCATCCGTCTATGATAATCCCAGAACTTATACGTCTTTTGGTAGATAAGGGGATTGATATGGATACGGCAATAGATGTGGTTACAAAAACCTGTGCATACACTAACCACACAATTTTGGCAGAAGCTTTAGAAAAGTGGCCCGTTTCCTATATCAAAAAGGTTGCACCACAACTGCTACCTATTATTGAAGTTTTGGATAACAGAATCCGCAGAAAATATGGCGATTCGTCGGTTTATATCATTGACGAAAATGAACTTGTCAATATGGCGAGAATGGATATTCACTACACTTTCTCAACAAATGGTGTTGCCAAGCTTCACACCGAAATTTTAAAGCACAACGAGCTTAACAGCTTCTATAAAATTTATCCAGAACGATTTAACAATAAAACCAACGGAATAACTTTCAGGCGTTGGCTTTTATATTCAAATCCACACCTTACAAGTTATATTGAGAGTCTTATAGGCGATGGTTTCAAAAAGGACGGCAGGGAGCTTAAAAAACTGCTTGGGTATACGGAAGATTCGGCGGTTTTAGAGAATATCGGCAAAATTAAAAAGAAGAATAAGGAAATTTTAGCCGAGTACCTTTTGAAAACCCAAGGAATTATCGTTGACCCTGAATCAATTTTTGATATGCAAATTAAAAGGCTTCACGAGTATAAGCGTCAGCAGATGAACATTTTGTATGTCATTGACAAGTACCTGAAAATTAAAGCGGGTCAGATTCCTGAACATCCTATCACCGTAATATTTGGTGCAAAAGCCGCTCCTGCATACACTATTGCAAAGGATATAATCCACCTTATACTATCTGTGAGTCAGCTTATAAATAACGATAAAGAGGTTTCAAAATATCTCAAGGTGGTTATGGTGGAAAACTATAACGTGACCTTGGCAGAAAAGCTTATTCCTGCCTGCGATATATCGGAGCAGATTTCTCTTGCATCAAAGGAAGCAAGCGGAACGGGAAATATGAAGTTTATGCTTTCGGGAGCGGTGACTTTGGGAACGGAAGACGGCGCAAATGTGGAAATCCATAAGCTTGTTGGTGACGAGAATATTTATATCTTCGGTGATGACAGCAACACAGTTATAAAAAGGTATAAGGAAAAAAGCTATAAGCCACAAGAATATCTTGCAAAGAATAAGGAGCTTAAAACTGCGGTTGATTTTATCTTGGGAAAAGAGCTTTTGCAGGTTGGCGATGAAGCCTGCCTCAAAAATTTGCAAAGGGAGCTTACTGGAAAGGATTGGTTTATGACATTCCCTGATTTTGAAGACTATAAAAAGACAAGGGAAAGAGCATATAAGGATTATCTTGACAGAGAAAACTGGCAGAAAAAGATGCTCATAAACATTGCAAATGCGGGATATTTCTCGTCGGACAGAACCATTGATGAGTATAACCGCGATATCTGGAAACTTTAAAGAGGTGAAGTTATGAAAAAACAAGAACTTGAATATAAAATCACGGCGCCTGTATCGGGGCGATGCGTACCCATAACAGAAGTTAGTGACCCAACATTCTCCGAAAAAATACTGGGCGACGGCGTTGCTATTATCCCAACAGACGGGAAAATTGTAAGTCCTGTTGACGGAACTGTTTCAACAGTTGCAGACACAAAACACGCTTTTGGTTTTTTGTCGGATGACGGACTTGATGTTTTGGTGCATGTGGGACTTGAAACGGTGGCACTAAAGGGCGAAGGGTTTAAAGTACACGTAAAAGCAGGTGACAAGGTTAAAAAAGGCGACCTTGTGGCAGAAGTTGACCTAAAGCTTTTAAAAAGCAAAAACATTAACCCTATTACTCCTGTGCTTGTGTGCAATCTGCCGGGTGGCACAAAAATAAATGAAGCACTGGGAACCTGCCGTGCAGGACAAAGCCTTGCATTTTCAATTAAAGATGAAATTTTAGAAGAAAAACCGGACAGAAAAAGTGCCGTTTTTGATTTCCTGCAAAAGCTTGGTAAGGTTTTGATGGTGGTTATCGCGGTTATGCCTGCTGCGGGAATTATGATAAGTATAGGAAAGCTTATCGGTATGACCTTTACGGAGTCGGGATTTTTAAGCCTTGCAGGCTCGATTATCGAAAATATCGGTTGGGCAATAATCAGTAACTTAAACATTCTGTTTGCCGTTGCCATAGGCGGTTCCTGGGCAAAGGAAAAGGCAGGCGGTGCATTTGCGGCACTACTTGCATTTATACTGATTAACAATATTACGGGTAACATCTTCGGCGTAACCAGCGATATGCTGGCAGATGAGTCTGCAGTAACCCACACGCTTTTCGGTCAGGAAATTGCGGTGAATGGATATTTCACATCGGTTCTGGGAAGCCCTGCCCTTAATATGGGTGTATTTGTGGGCATAATTGCGGGATTCTTAGGCGGAATTGTATATAACAAATACTACAACTTCAGAAAACTGCCTGACGTACTTTCATTCTTTAATGGAAAAAGATTCGTGCCACTTGTGGTTATTCTTTGGTCAGCAATCATCTCTGTAATCCTTGCAATAGTATGGCCGTTTATACAGATGGGAATAAACAGATTCGGTTTATGGATTGCAAATTCTTCCCAATCCGCACCGATTTTAGCACCATTTTTATACGGAACTCTTGAAAGACTTCTGCTTCCGTTTGGTCTTCACCATATGCTGACAATACCGATGAACTACACATCATTCGGCGGAACTTACGTTATACAAACAGGACTTAACGCAGGAACAACCGTGTTTGGTCAGGACCCATTGTGGCTTGCATGGATATCCGACCTTATAAACTTCAAAAATGCGGGAGATACCGCAAGCTATACAGCACTTCTAAATGGCGTAACGCCTGCAAGATTTAAGGTTGGGCAAATGATTGGTGCAACAGGACTGCTTCTTGGTGTGGGACTTGCTATGTATAAGCGAGTTGACAAGGATAAACGCAAAAAATATCAGTCGATGTTTATTTCAACGGCACTTGCGGTGTTCTTAACAGGTGTAACCGAGCCACTTGAATTTATGTTTATGTTCTCGGCAATACCTTTATATATTGTGTATTCAATTATTCAGGGTATAGCCTTTGCGGCGGCAGGTGTTGTAAACCTGAGGCTTCATTCTTTCGGTAATATTGAGCTTGCAACAAGAATACCAATATCCCTTTCGGCAGGCCTTGCAGGTGACCTTATAAACTTCCTGATTTGTGTGGTTCTGTTCTTTGCCATAGGCTATTTTGTGGCATACTATATGATAGGAAAATTTGAGTATGCAACGCCGGGAAGACTTGGAAACTATACCGATGTGCCGGTTGAAGATACCTCTAAAAAGGCATCAGCAACCGACTCAAAGGCGGAGAGAATAATTAAGCTATTGGGCGGAAGAGAAAATATCACTCTTGTGGATGCCTGTATGACAAGACTTCGTGTAACGGTAAAGGATTCCGGCAAGGTGGCGGGTCAGGATGAGTGGAAAAAAGAGGGTGCTTTGGGACTTTTGGTAAAAGGAACAGGCGTTCAGGCAATTTATGGGCCAAAGGCGGATGTTTTGAAATCCGATATAAACGATATACTCTAAAGGGGTGATACCTTGAAAATTCTGACCCTTAACACCCATAGTCTTGCAGGTAGCAATAACCATCAAAACTGTCATATTTTATGCAGTGTGATAGAAAAGGAACGCCCTAATATTGTTGCACTTCAGGAAGTCAATCAATATATGGAAAAGGAAAGAGTGCCCGTATGTTGCGGGCATATTCCTGTGGGTGAAATACCTATAAAGGAAAGCAACTTTGCACTTTCCATGCAGAAAATCCTGACAGCAATGAAGCTAAACTATCAATTTTCCTGGCTTGGTATGAAAAAGGGTTACGATAAGTTTGATGAGGGTCTTGCCATATTTTCAAAAGCGCCGGTAAAAGAGGCAAAAAGCCTTTTATTATCAAATACCGCAGACTATAACAATTTCAAAAAGAGAATGGCACTTTTGGTGGAAACGGAGGATGGAATTTTTGTGAACTGTCATCTTGGATGGGAAAATGATACGGAAGAACCCTTTGACAGT
>JAFUJN010000161.1 GCA_017468095.1 Clostridia bacterium | reverse complement strand
TCGAGGGTAAGTCCAACAACATTAAAAAAGAACCTGGAGTTGATTAACTCCAGGCCCAAAAAGATTTTAAGTTATCAAAAACCAGTGGATTTATTTAAATCCGAACTTAAAAAATGTTGCACTTAGTTTGACAAATCATTCTCTTATATTTCGCATTTTAACCAGCTTTGGAATATTGATTTGAATGGAAACCCCGGGGCAGTTTTTCTCAATAACATCAAGGAAGTCATTAACACCCGAAAGGTCAAAATCAGTAATCGACATAAAGCAGTTTTCGTCATTTTTTGTGCGGACAAATATAAAATCCATTCGCTTTAAAACATTATCAAAATGCTTATTTAAATCAAGTCTTTTAAGAATTTCGGGATATTCTTCTTCGCTCAAGTTTTTATTTAGAAATCGGCGGGAGCCGATAACAACAGCATCAATATCTTCCATAGCGATTTCGCTGGTCTGAACCTTTTCAGGAATAAAGTCAGAGATGAAATTAGGCTTTTCAGGAAGAGTATACGGCATAATGCCGTTTTTCCATCTGGAAAGGACAACCTTTTCACCGTTTGTTGCGATAAAGGTAGGAAAACAAGCGTTTATTCTTATGATAACGTATGAAAGACCGAGAACAAACGCCAAAGCATACCATAGTGCAAACAGAAAGTTGTTGATAGCAAGGCTGTATATACCAAGGACAAGTCCCAAAAGACATACCGAGCCAACCAGTGAAATTTTAATCACGTGGTCGCGACGCACCTTGTCACGTATGGAAACTTTTGATAAATACTCCATAAATTTCTCCTTTAAAAAATAACAACATTGCGACTATTATAGCAGAAAAAACCAAAAAGGTCAAGTTATTTGATTTTCTTGGCTTCAAAGTAGAAACGCTTGTCTTCTGCTTCGCCCATTGAGAATGTCTTTCTCGGCAGTGCTCCGTCGGCTATTACGCCACGGAAAAGGTCGCTTTTTTCCATTGCGGGAAGTAGGAAACCGATGGCATTTTCGCCACTTGCCAGCTTCTCGGTAACATCTTGCCCATGGATATAGTCAACGTTTACTTTCTTTTCGTCAAGGAACTTCTGAAGTGTTCCAACGCATAGTGCAGACGGTGAATTTTTAACAAAAAGGTCACCGCGAACACCTTTATATGTATACTGGATATGCTGACCGCCATTGTCGGTATCGGCTGTTTCTGGGTAGTATGCCTTAAAATCAGCAAGAAGCTTTTCCGGGTCTGTATCGAAAACAACTCTGTGGATTGGCTCAAATTCTAAAGCATCATCGTGAATATTTTCAATTTCCACAAGGCAGAATCTTGCAGGGTGGTTTTCCTGCTCTTCGGCGGAAAGTGTTGGCTTTAGATTTTCCCAACAGGTTTTAGCAGTTGCCAAGGAATGGTTTCCGTCGCCTACTGCAAATAAAAGATTGCCATCGGCATTTTCATCAAGCTCTGCGATTGCACCAAGAATGCGTTCTGCTTCAAAATCGGAAAGCAGATAGCCTGCAAGGTGACCGCTATTTTGCATAAGGTCAAAATCGTAGATAAGCTCGCCTTTTTCCACCTGTTCAATAACGGTTTTTTCCTTGTCATCAATCAGTAGCATAACGTGTGGGAGCTCAAGTGGCGCATTTTCACGGATTTTAACTCGTGGCGGAATACGCTCTAAAACTGTGCCCTCGGTTGCGCGGATTTTGCTTTGTGAACCAACCGAAAAATCGTATTCTTCAAGGTCAATAGCGCCGATAATGCCCTTTCTTGTCTTGCCGTTTGCCATTGTTCTTTCAACATAAATCATAGAATCAAGGCATTCTTCAAAAATACCGGCGGATAAATACTCATCCATTGTGGCATTTATCTTGGAAATTCTGCCGTCTCCCTCTGCCAAAAATGCTTCAGGGAAAACAATATTAAGTGCAGATGGGCTATCTGCCACAAAATTTTTAACTTCATCCCAATATTCAGGCTGGGATGTGTACTGGTCGCAGGCAACCACACTCCATTTTGAAAAATCAATATCCTTTGGTATTAAAATATCAGCTTTCTTGAAAATATTCATAAGATTCACTCCTTAATAATGTCACAGGTTGTGGCATCGGTTATTTTTAATAGGTCCTGTGGCGAAAGTAGCAGAGTCACTCCGCAGGTTCCGCCTGAAACTGCCATTTTGTCAAAGTTAAGGCAACTTTCGTGGATATAAGTGGGGTATTTTTTCTTCATACCAATCGGGGAAACACCGCCACGGACATAGCCGGTTAGTGCCAAAAGGTCTTTGACGTGAATCATTTCCACCTTTTTGTTGCCCGAGGCTATTGCCAGCTTTTTAAGGTCGACTTCGCAGTCAACAGGAACGCAGACGGTTATAACTTCGTTTCCTTTTGCAACCAAAGTCTTAAAGGACTGCTCGCAAGGAATCCCTGTAAGCTCTGCAATCTTAACACCGAAGTTGTCGCCAACTTCATCCACTTCATATTCTACACTTTCAAATGGAATTTTGGCAGATGTTAATTGCCTCATCGCATTTGTCACAACTGGTTTTTTCTTTGCCATATTATCACTCCTGTATCAAGCCAGTATCAGGCGCAGTGCCTTTTTTAACAAATTCAACAAAAGAACGGCAGGCTTCGGCAACTTCCGCAGAAGCATCAGGCTTTGGAATTGTTTTCCATCCGTCAAAGTACCACATATCTTTGTTTTTTATTAAAATCTCAGGAATTGCAACTTGCATAAAAATTCTCCTTTTTATTTAAGTTCTACTATTGTAACGCCCAATTCGCCTTCACCGAACTTTCCAGGGCGGGAAGATTTAACGTATTTACTGCGCTTTAGCATATCGCCAACGGCTTTTCGCAAAACCCCTGTGCCTTTGCCGTGAATAACGGTAACAGGTGAAATTCCTGCTAAATAGCAATCGTCAATGAACTTTTCCACGTTCATCAGGGCTTCTTCAGGAAGCTGACCGCGAACATCGATTTCCGTTGATACGTTCTTGGTTTTTGACTGATACGCATTTGTTGAACGCACATATTTTTCGGTAAGCTCCTTTGTGGAGTTATCTTTAACACGTTCCAGATTGGAAATATGAACGTCGGTTTTCATAATACCTGCTTGAACACGCACCATTCCTTTATTATCAGGAAGCTTCAAAACTGTCGCTGGTTGGTCCATATCAATAAGCTTTACCGTTTCGCCAACTTTCAGGTTCTTTATCGGGTCACGGTAAGTCTTTCGTGGCTCGGCACTTCGCTTCATTGCCTTGTCAATGGATTCTTCTCGTTTTTTAAGTTTATCACGGGTCTTTTGAACCTTGTCAGAAATATTGGCGGTTTTGCCCTCAATTCGCATTCGCTCAAGGTCTTTTATGATGGCGTTGGACTCTTCCTTTGCCTCCATAATTATGATTTTTGCTTCACGCCTTGCATCTTCCAAGATACGTGACTTGGACTCTTTTAACTTCTTACGCTCCGCTTCGATTTCTGCCTTTAAATCGGATAGCTCGGACTTCATACGTTTAGCATATTCCTTTTCGGATTGTGCTTCACGGCGGGACTGTTCAAGGTCGGTTATAACATCTTCAAACTTAACGTCTTCGTCACTTAAAATCTCATAAGCTCGTGAAATAACGGCGTCAGAAAGCCCTAGCCTTTTTGAAATTGCAAAGGCGTTTGATTTTCCGGGAACACCGATTAAAAGCTTGTAGGTTGGTTGCAAAGAATCAACATCAAACTCGCAGGATGCGTTTTCCACGCCGTCGGTGGTTAGAGCAAAAAGCTTAAGCTCGCTATAGTGTGTTGTTGCAACGGTTGATGCACCAAAGGCACGAAGATGCTCTAAAACAGAAATGGCAAGTGCCGCACCTTCGGTTGGGTCGGTTCCTGCGCCAAGCTCGTCAAATAAAGCTAGGGAATCGGAGTCAACTTCGTCTATAATCTTCACAATCTTCACCATGTGTGATGAGAAAGTTGAAAGGCTTTGCTCAATGCTCTGCTCGTCACCGATATCGGCAAAGAACTTTTTAAATACTGCGGCGTGGCTCTCGTCATTTACAGGGATGTGCAGGCCAGATGCCGCCATAATTGAGAAAAGCCCGATTGTTTTTAAGGTTACGGTTTTACCGCCTGTGTTCGGGCCGGTTATCACCAAAGTATCAAAGCCGTCACCCAAGGAAATGTCGTTTGCCACAACCTTGTCCTTTGCGATAAGGGGATGGCGAGCCTTTTTAAAACGGATAATACCCTTGTCATTCAAAATCGGCTCTGTTCCATTCATATCAAAGGAAAGCTTTGCCTTACAGAATATAAAATCAAGGTTTGTAACAATGTCATAGTCTGCAAGGATAACCCCTGAATTTTCCGAAACTTCAGCGGAAAGGCCAGCAAGGATTTTTTCGATTTCAAGCTGTTCCTTGTTCATAAGGTCGCGGATTTCGTTGTTTAGGTTAACCACGCTCATTGGCTCAATGAAAAGTGTTCCGCCACCACGTGATGTATCGTGGACAATACCTGCAATTTCCGCTCTGTACTCCGATTTTACAGGAAGAACGTATCTGTCGGAGCGGATTGTGACAATCGGGTCCTGAAGATACTTTTTATAGGTCTCGGAGCGAATCATATTATCAAGGCTCTCGCGGATTTTTGCGTTTAAGGTCTTCATTTTGCGACGAATTTGTGCAAGGTCAGAAGATGCATCATCGGCAATTTCTGTCTCGGACAAAATGGCAGAAGTTATGCTGTCTTCAAGTGGCTTTGCAGTTATGATGCCATCTGCCAAACCGTGAAGAATTACTGCATCTTCACCGCTGTCTGCAAGGTATGACTTAATTCTTCTTGCCACATATAAAACACGTGCCACAGATAAAAGGTCTAAAGGATTTAAAAGTCCGCCGATTTCGCTACGCTTAACTGCGCCTGTAATATCCCGAACGCTGAAATTTACAGGGGGATTTCCAAGCTTTAGGCAGGTGTTCACCGCTTCCGATGTTTCTTTCTGTGCGTTTTGTGCATCGGAAAGAGAAGCGTGTGGGGAAAGAGCCAAAATTCTCTTTTTCACCGCCTCTGATTCGGTAAAGCCTGCAAGTCTATCTAAAATTTTGTCAAATTCTAAAGTTTTAAAAACTGTTTTGTTCATTATATCTCTCCAAAACACATAATTATCTTATTTTATTGTACCACTAATTCCGCATAAAAACAATAACTTTATTGCAAAAAACCGAATTGTGTGATAGAATGGGTTTATAGTAAATTCAAAGGGAGAGACCAAAATGTATAAATACGAAACCCATCTTCACACGGCACCTGTAAGCAAGTGCGCAACAGCCAGCATAAGAGAGCATCTGGAAGTATATAAAAAGCTGGGATATGACGGAATTTTTGTGACCAACCACTTTTTAGATGGGTCATTAAATATTGATAAAACAAAACCATACGAAGAGCGACTGAACTTTTTCTATTCAGATTATGAAGAGGGCGTAAAGATAGGAAAGGAGCTGGGGATAAAGGTTTTCTGCGGTATCGAAACCAACTACCTTGGCGCTGATTTCATTGTTTACGGACTTTCAAAAGAGTGGTATCTTAAAAATCCGCAGATAATGGATATGCAAAAAAGCGAACAGCTTAAATTCTTTATGGAAAATGGTGCTTTAGTAATTCACGCTCACCCATTCCGCGAAGCAGGGTACATTGACCATATAAGACTATACCCAAAATGTGTTCACGGCGTAGAAATTGTTAATGCAACAAAGCCGGACTTTGAAAACGAAAAGGCAAAAATTTATGCCGAAAAATACGGCTTGATTGCATTTGCAGGAACAGACAACCATCATGTTAACGAAGATAAGCATAAACTTGCAGGTATGGAATCCGAAAGACCGATTCTTTCCGAGCAGGATTTTGTGAATGCAGTTAAAAACGGCGAAATGAAACCGTTTGTACTTGAAATATAAGGAAAATAGAATGAACGCAAGCAAATTAAAACAGAAACTTGAAAAGAAATACCCATACAGAATTGAGCTTCATGCCCACACAAAGCCACACAGCAGTTGCGGTGAAGCAGAGCCGGAAAAATTGGCAGAGATTTATGCAGGCAAAGGCTATGACGGCATTGTTGTGACAAATCATTTTATGGGCTATAACCTGCATAAAGACGGCGAATATCTTCCTGGCGAAACTAAGGAAGAGCGCTTAAAATACTATCTTTCAGGCTATAGCGAAACAAAGAAATTCGGCGAAAAGAAAGGGCTTAAAGTTTATCTTGGCCTTGAAATCCGTTTTTCGAAAGAAAATGAAAACGATTATCTGATATACGGCGTGGACGAAGAAATTGCATCTATGTGCTATGACAATTTCAGGGAAGACCTTGCATATTTCAGGGAAAATGTGCCACTTCCAAAAAGCGTGTTTGTTCAGGCGCACCCGTTCCGTCAAGGGGTAAGCCCTGCAAACCCTGAACTTTTGGACGGCATTGAAACCTTTAATATGCATCCTGGTCATAATCAAAGAACGGGTTTTGCCTGCAGGTTTGCAAAGGAAAACAGCTTTAAAATAAGGACGGTTGGAAGCGATTTTCACCATTTGGATAAAGGTCACGAGGGCGTTTCGGCGCTTCGCACCAAGGTTCTGCCAAAGGACTCATTCCATCTTGCCGAAATTTTAAAGTCAGGAGATTATTTGTTTGAAATCGGCGAAACAGCAATCGTGTTACCATAAATGGACAGATAAAGGATGTAGGGGACATTCACGAATGTCCCGCGGGCGGTTCGTGAACCGCCCCTACAACACATTATAGAAGATCGAATTTGGGCGTAGGGTTCGGCGGTTTCCGACGAACCGATTCGGTACATCGTAAACGCTGTACCCTACAATATGAGAAAAAAGGAACTGAAATGGATATTAAGTTTATGAAAGAGGCTATCCGCCAGGCAAAAAAAGCGGAAGCGATAGACGAAACGCCAATCGGTGCGGTTATAGTAAAGGACGGAAAAATCATTGCCCGTGGCTATAACAAGCGTGAAACCAAGAAAAATGCATTGCTTCACGCCGAAATAATTGCCATAGACAAGGCCTGCAAAAAGCTGGGCGGTTGGAGACTCCCTGGGTGCGACATTTATGTAACGCTGGAACCTTGCCCGATGTGTACCGGTGCAATAATTCAGGCACGAATTGAAAACGTGTATTTTGGCGCTTATGATGCAAAATCAGGCTGTTTAGGTAGCGCCTGCGACTTATCAGGGGTACTGCCACATAAGATAGAATATCAGGGCGGTATTATGAAAACAGAATGCGAAGAAATTTTAAAAAATTTTTTTAAAAACTTGAGAAAGAGGGAAAAATGAGATGAATATGAATGAAAAAACAAAGAAAATTATATGCGTAGTTTTGGCGGTTGCATTATGCCTGCCACTTGCCCTTGGAATTATTTCCATGTTTTCAATATAATTTTGAATAAAAAACGCCTTTTTGGGCAATTTAGTTTCAGGAGGTGTTTTTAAATGAACTGTCAACCAAACGAAAGTATTAAATGTACTGTAGAACAATGTAAACATCATTGCAAATCAAAGGATTACTGCTCACTTGATTGTATCACAGTAGGCACACACGAGCCGAACCCTACAATGAACGAGTGCACAGACTGTAAGTCTTTTGAATTGTCATAAGAAAACGGGAGGACAGATTGCTGTCCTCTTTTAATTTAGGAAGATAAAAATGGAGAATAAGTTTAAGTATACTCTTGACAATAAAAGATACCATACGTGGAACTACTACCTTAATAACAAATTCGGCGAAAAGGTGTTTAAGGTGGCACTGAATGGCGGATTTACCTGCCCGAATATTGACGGAAGCCGTGGCTATGGCGGTTGTACATATTGCCTGTCAGGTAGCGGTGATTTTGCGGGGAATCCCGAGCACAGCGTTCCCCGCCAATTTGAAGAAGTGAAAGCGAGAATGCATAAAAAGTGGCCCAAAGCCAAGTATATTCCCTATTTTCAGGCAAACACCAACACCTATGCACCCGTTTCGGTGCTGAAGGAAAAGTTTGAGCCGGTTTTAGAGCAGGACGGAGTTGTGGGGCTTTCCATAGCAACGAGAGCCGATTGCCTTTCGGAAGATGTTCTTTCATACCTTACCGACCTTTCAAAAAGGACATATCTTATGGTGGAGCTTGGGCTTCAAACCATATTTGACGAAACAGGTGAAAGAATTAACCGTTGCCACAGCTATGCCGAGTTTTTGGCGGGATATAATGAGCTTAAAAAACGTGGCATAAACACCTGTGTTCACTTGATTTTAGGGCTTCCCGGGGAAACAACGGAAATGATGATAGAAAGCGCAAAAGCTGTTGCAAAGCTGGAGCCAACTTGCGTGAAATTGCATCTTTTACATATTTTAAAGGGCACAAAAATCGCAAAGGAATACGAAAGCGGCGAGTTCGAAACCTTGACCTTAAAGGAATATGTTAACACTGTTGTTGATTGTCTTGAGTATTTCAGCGAAGAAACGGTAATCCAAAGATTAACAGGCGACGGTGGACGGGATATCTTAATTGCACCCCTTTGGAGCCTGAAAAAGTTTGTGGTGTTAAACGAAATTGACAAGGAAATGGTAAGACGAGATACCTATCAAGGAGTGAAATTTAAAAAATAAACAAATCAAAAGCCTTCCCCTTGAGGGGAAGGTGTCAGCGATAGCTGACGGATGAGGTGGAAATGAATAAAACAAGCAATTCTAAATTGACTAACAATGCAAAAACCTTAAGAACAAATATGACAAAAGAAGAAAGACACCTATGGTATGATTTTTTGAAAAACCTGCCGTTAACAGTTAACAGGCAAAGGTGATCGGAAAATACATAGTTGATTTTTATATAGCATCATCAAAAGTTGTTATTGAACTTGACGGCTCACAGCATTATGAAGAAATGGGAATAGAGAGTGATACAAAAAGGGACGAATACTTAAAAGGTTTAGGGATTAAAGTGTTAAGATATTCTAATTCAGATATAAATCAAAGATTTGAAGATGTCTGTCAGGACATATTAAATAACCTTGACACCTCATCAGTCACTTCGTGACAGCTTCCCCTCAAGGGGAAGCCTTTGGTTACTGAAAATAAGGTAATAAAAATTTTAAAAAAATACTTGCAAATTGGAAATTTATGTGATATACTATGAAATGGCTTTTTATGTAATGCTAAATTTATAAAGAAGGAGGAGCCAGCATGAGAGAAGGTATTCATCCAGAATACAAGCAGACAACAATCAAGTGTGCATGTGGTGAAGTGATCGCTATTGGATCAACAAAAGAAGATATCCTAGTGGAAATCTGCTCAAAGTGCCACCCATTCTACACAGGTAAGCAGAAGCTTATTGATACAGGTGGACGTGTTGAAAAGTTCAACAAGAGATTCAACAGAAAGTAATTTGTTTGCTTTTATTTCAAGAAAATTTTATTTAGACTTTAAACGTAAACCATTGCTTGGTTAACCGAATCACCAACGGTTTCTCGGCAATTGGGGATGATTTATCATAGGAGGTGAAACGCTATGACAAAGGAGCGTAAACAGGAAATTATCGCTACTTACGCAACTCATGAAGGAGATACAGGTTCTCCAGAAGTTCAGATTGCTCTTTTAACAGAAAGAATCAATCACCTAAACGATGAACACTTGAACTTCCACAAGAAGGATAACCACTCAAGAAGAGGTCTTCTAATGATGGTTGGTAAGAGAAGAAACCTTATGAACTACCTTAAGAGTCAGGATATCGAAAGATACCGTGCTCTAGTAGCTAAACTAGGTCTTAGAAAATAATAGTATATGTTTATGGGCAAGCGATTCGTTTGCCCATATTTGCATATTTGGAGATAATATATTTAGCACATAAATAGAGCTTATAAGAGTCTTTATAGGTTGTATTTATCTGCTAATATGTATCTCCGAAAAAGAGGTAAAAAAGAGGCAAAAGAGAAAAGAAGAAAAGGAGAAAAAGACTATGTTCAGAACTTTTGAAACAGAGCTTGCGGGTCGCCCGCTCATCATCGAAACAGGCAAAATGTGTTGCCTTTCAAACGGTCACTGCGTTGTAAGATACGGTGACACAGTAGTTATGGTTAACGTAACTGCATCAAGAAACCCAAGAGAAGGAATTGATTTCTTCCCTCTATCAGTTGACTACGAAGAAAAGCTTTATTCCGTTGGTAAAATCCCTGGCGGATACATTAAGCGTGAAGCAAAGCCATCAGAAAAGGCTATCCTAACATCACGTTGTATTGACAGACCAATCCGTCCGCTATTCCCGGCTGACCTTAGAAACGACTGTACTGTTGTTGCAACAGTTCTTTCTGTTGAACAGGACAACCCTCCTGAAGTTGCAGCTATGATTGGTACATCTGTTGCACTTTCAATTTCAGATATTCCTTGGAACGGCCCAATCGGTGCTGTATGGCTAGGCTTGGTTGACGGCGAATACGTTATCAACCCAACAGTAGAACAGAGAGAAAAGTCAGAAATGCACGTAACTCTTGCCGGTACTAAGGAAAAGATCGTTATGATCGAAGCCGGCGGTAACGAAATCGCAGAAGACGTAATGCTAGACGGTATCAAGTTTGCTCACAAGGAAATCATCAAGATTTGTGAGTTCATTGACTCAGTTAAGGCTGAAATCGGTAAGGAAAAGTTTGCTTACGAGCCACACACACTTGATAAGGATCTTTGGAATGCAGTAAAAGAACTTGAATATGAAAACATTAAAAACGCTCTTGACACAGACGATAAGAATGTTCGTGACGCAAGAATGGGCGTAGTTGAAGACGAAATCGTTGAAAAGCTATCAGAACAGTTCCCTAACTTGTCAGAAGTTCTTGGCGAGCTTTTATACAAGATGCAGAAGGAAATCGTTCGTGACTGGTTAGTTCAGGGTAAGCGTGTTGACGGCCGTGGCCTTGACGAAATAAGACCACTTGCTGCAGAAGTTGATCTTTTACCTAGAACTCACGGTTCAGGTCTATTCTCAAGAGGTCAGACACAGGTTATGACAGTTGCCACTTTAGCACCACTTGCTGAAATGCAACGCCTTGATGGTATAGATACAGAAGAATCAAAGAGATATATGCACCACTACAACTTCCCATCATACTCAGTTGGCGAAACAAAGCCATCAAGAGGCCCGGGAAGACGTGAAATTGGTCACGGAGCACTAGCTGAAAAGTCACTTGTTCCGGTTCTTCCATCAGAAGAAGAATTCCCATATGCTATAAGAACTGTATCAGAAGTTCTATCTTCAAACGGTTCAACATCTCAGGGTTCAGTTTGCGGTTCAACACTTGCTCTTATGGCTGCAGGTGTTCCTATTAAGGCTCCTGTTGCAGGTATCTCTTGTGGTCTTATCACAACAGATTCAGGCTTCACAACAATGGTTGACATTCAGGGCCTTGAAGACTTCTACGGCGAAATGGACTTTAAGGTAGCAGGTACTAAAAAGGGTATCACATCAATTCAGGTTGATATTAAGAATGACGGTCTTTCATACGAAGTTATCGAAGAAGCTTTCAGAAAGACAAGAATCGGTAGAGTTCACATTATTGATGAAGTGCTTCTAAAGGCAATCGCAGAGCCAAGAGCAGAGCTTTCAAAGTATGCTCCAAAGGTTACAACAATGAAGATTGACGTTGACAAGATTCGTGAAGTAATCGGTCAGGGCGGTAAGGTTATTCAGAAGATTGTTGCTGATACTGGCGCTAAGATTGACATTGAAGAAGACGGTACAATCCACATCTTCGCAGTTGATCAGGCATCAGGCGATGCTGCAAAAGAAGCTATTGAGCTTATCGTAAAAGAGCCTGAAATCGGCGAAGTTTACGAAGGAACAGTTAAGACAATCACAGATTTCGGCGCATTCGTTGAAATCCTACCTGGTAAGGATGGTCTTTGCCACGTTTCAGAGCTTGACTACAAGAGAGTAGATAAGGTTGAAGATTACGTTAACGTTGGCGATAAGATGACTGTTAAGGTTATGAAGATTGACGAAAAGACAGGCAAAATCAGCCTATCTCATAAGGAAACAATGGAGAAGCCTGAAGGCTGGGAAGAACGCCCACAAAGACGCGAAGGCGGAAACAACGGCAATAGAAACGGCGGAAATCGTCAGGGCGGAAACGGTTCAAGACCACAGCACAAGTATGGCGGAGAACACAAGTACCCTGCACAGAAGCCTGAAGTAAAGGCAGAACCAGTTCCTGTAGAAAAGAAAGAAGAAAAAGCACCTGAAAAAACAGAAGATAAGGGCGGATTTTTCTCAAAGCTACTTGGTAAATAATAAATAAAACGGAAGTGAAATTCACTTCCGTTTTTTGTTGCTTAAAAATCGTGGCAACCGCCAATATCAATATTATATTTACAAAAAATGCTTACAATCTCATCAACCATTTCAAAATCATCAAGGTTGTTGTTATGTATAACAGCTTTTATTTCGCCGAGAATTTTGGTAGCCTTTGAGTCAACAATTTGGTTTGCATCAATGGTTAATGTAGTCATATTTTCTCTTACAGCATCGCAGATAGCACCTGAAAGAAGTTCTAACCTAATATCCATAATTTTCCTCCAATTAAAAAAGTGTATGGCAGAGCCATACACCAAAAAACGTATGACTCCGAGTAGTCGCTAAACTATTATAATCCACTTCAAGGGTATATAAATCAGAGCTACGTTTTTTTACAGTAGTCTCCCTTGAAACAGATTAAATTATAATAGTTTAGCATATCTATTTTATCACACTTTGAAAGAAATTACAACTATATATTTTATATTGATTATATATGTACTTTTGACCGACCAAAAGTACGAAAAGTCGCCGGGACACCCGGACCCGTATTTTTGTGGGCTCGAACAGGGTGTAAATCTTCAAAACCTTTGGTTTTGAAGTATTTACAACTCGCCTCCAATAGCTAAAACAGGTCGCACCAAAGCACACTCGTGCTCTCACAAGCTCGGCACGCCGCTATCGCGTCAAGATTTATGCGCGAAACAGGAAAGTTTGTCTGCGCTTCGACTTGGGCAAGGGTTTCCACAAGGGAACGGCAGTTCCATTTGGTCGTTAGGGTTTGGGGGATTCGAAACCCCCAAAACTTTTGCTTCTTTTGGTTACAAAAGAAGGAATAACACTGTTGGTCAAAAGGACATATTCTTTAAACAAAAAACGGAAGCATTTTAACTTCCGTTTTCTTAGTTCATTTCTGTTCTTCCTTCAAGTGCTTTTGAAAGGGTCATTTCATCGGCATATTCAAGGTCTGCGCCAACAGGTATTCCGTGGGCGATTCGTGTTACCTTTATGCCGAAAGGCTTTAAAAGCTTTTGGATATACACAGCAGTTGCAGTTCCGTTAACCGTCGGGTTTGTTGCCATAATAACTTCGGTCACAGTTCCGTTTGCAAGCCTTAACAAAAGCTCCTTTATTCTGATATCATCAGGAGTAATATCGTCTATGGGCGAAATTGCGCCGTGAAGAACGTGATAAAGGCCGTTATATCCGCCGGTTTTTTCAATAGCGGAAACATCCTTTGGCTGTTCAACAACGCAAATCACAGATTTATCGCGACGGCTGGATGCACAAATAGGGCAAGGAGACACGTCGGTCAAGTTCTGGCAAACTTCGCAGAATGCCACGGACTTTTTCGTTTCCAAAACCACATCTGCAAAGTGCTGACAATCCGCCTCGCTCATTAAATCAAGAACATAAAAAGCCATTCGTTCCGCACTTTTTCTGCCAACACCGGGGAACTGCGCAAACTGTTCAATAAGGCTTTCAATCATTGGTGAGTACATAGCTTACCTCTTTTTATTAGAATAGTCCAGGGATATTAAGTCCGCCGGTAATTTCGCTCAAACCTGCATTCATCATATCATCTGCCTGCTTTATAGCATCGTTTACGGCTACCATAATAAGGTCCTGAAGTGTTTCGATATCGTCAGGGTCAACAACTTCCGGCTTCAAAACGATTTCTTCAACTTCCTTTTTACCGCTCATTTTAACGGTAACAACACCGCCACCTGCAGTCGCCGTAACAGACTTCTTTTCAACTTCTTCCTGAATAGCCTGCATACGCTCCTGCATCATCTGTGCCTGCTTCATCATACCTGAAACCTTTTTGTTGTCATTCATTCCGCTTCCGCCGAAGCCCTTATATTTTCCCATTTTAGTAATCTCCTTTATTCTTCTTCAATTTCGTTTTCTTCTAAAAATTCTTCATCATCACGCTCTGTTAGCTCTGCCTGTGAGAAGTTATCGTCTTCGATGTTATAATCCAAAAACTCGGATTCGTCAGTTATTTCCACAATTTCAGGGAAACTGTTGGTCAGCGCATCAATAGGGTCATCGGAAGCATTTTCCACAGTTTTTTCGCCGCCGATTGTCCAGTAATCAATGATATTGTCTTCAATATCGTCCAAAAACGCAGTTTTTACAATAATCTGCTCTCCGCAAGAGCGACAAACCGCTTCGGTTATCTGCTTTGCATAGGTTGAGGCGATTCGCTTCATCATCATTTCCTTTTTATCGAAAATAAGGATGATTCCTTCACCGTCAATGGTAATTCTTCGACCCATAATGGCTGATGCCAAGTGTGGATGCTGACGGACGATTGCCTGAACAGTTTTGTCCCATTTTCTTGCCGCAGAAACGATAGGCGTCTGAGATGTTAGCGTTGACACATCAACCGGAACGAAAATTCTGCCCGATGGCTTTGGTTTTTCCGGTTTTGGCTTTTCTTCCTTTTTCTCAGGAGCTTGCTCTGTAACCTGCACAGTTATGCCGTTTTTGATTTTTTCTTCCACTTGGGAAAGCCTGTCTAAAATAGCATCATAAGATGATTCAAGCTCCGGCTTTGCAAGCTTTATAAGGCATAGCTCATAGATAACTCTTGGCTCTTTAACCCATTTTGCATCCGCTCTTTTTGCGGATAAGCTGGAAACGGCGTGAGACAGCTTATCAAAGCTTGTTTTTTCTGCCTGTGCTTTTAGTTTTATAAGCTCTTCTTCATCGCAGGTAAGGATGGCATCAGGGGTATTTGTAACCTTGCAAACCATAAGGTTTCGGTAGTGTTCAATCAGGTTGTCAACGAACACGTGCAAATCCTTTCCGTCAGAAGAAAGAGTGTTTATTGTTTCCAAAACGCCGGCCGTATCGCCGGAATTTATGGCATCCACAATTTTGAATAGCGGACCACGGCCTGAAATTCCCAAGGCGTCGGTTATGGCATCATAAGTAAGGTTTGTACCAACAGCTGAAACGCATCGCTCCAGAATTGAAAGACCGTCACGCATTGAGCCGTCTGCAAGCTGGGCAAGTAGCCTATATGCATCATCGGTTAATGTAAGGCCGTCGCCCATAGCGATTTCCCGCATTCTGCGGATAATATCGTCAGGCTTAATTCGCTTAAAATCAAAACGCTGACAACGTGAAAGTATAGTCTGCGGAACTTTATGTGCCTCAGTTGTGGCAAGAATGAAAATTACGTGTTCCGGTGGCTCTTCCAAAGTCTTTAAAAGTGCGTTAAATGCACCGCCTGATAGCATATGCACCTCGTCTATGATATAAACGCGGTATTTTGCTTCAGTTGCCACATATTTTGCATCTTCGATAATTTCGCGGACATTATCAACACCGTTATTTGATGCGGCGTCGATTTCAAAAACGTCCATAATACTGCCATCTTGTATTCCACGGCAGATAGCGCACTCATTACAAGGTGAGCCGTTTTTCGGAGAAAGACAGTTTACGGCTTTTGAGAAAATTTTTGCACAGGTCGTTTTACCTGTTCCGCGAGTACCGCAGAAAAGGTATGCATGACCGCATCTTCCGCTCTCAAGCTGGTTTTGCAGAGTTTTTGTGATATGGGTCTGGCCCACAACATCTTCAAAAACCATTGGTCGCCATTTGCGGTAAATAGCCTGATATGCCATAAATGTTCATCTCCTTTTTTAGTATAGTAAAAAACCCCGATATCTGGGGAGTTCAAAATTCAATAAAGGCTCAAACCGAGTTTTTCTGTATCGCACCCACCTCCGGCTTATTGCTGCTTGGTTCCCCATCTGACAAGGTTCACCGGCGTAAAGTCGTACAGGACTCGGTTATCATCGCCCAATATTTAATATTACCATATTATTATACTATATATTCTTAAAAACTGCAAGTGTTTTTTTATCCATAAAAGTTGTTGTTTTTTTTAAAGTCTTGTGGTATAATTGACACGTATGGGATTTTATTTCATAAAACCCCAAAGAGCCGTCGCTCTTTTGTGCTCTTTCAGGGCACCGTGTCAATTGACGGCGTCACAAAAATGCCCTTGCAAGCAAGCATTTTTGTTCCTGGTAAAATTATAGAATGGTTATAACTGTAAAGAAAATTAGTTGAAAATATATATACGAGGTGGATTATGGCTACAAAGCAGACAAGAAAAACAACTTCTGCAAAAAGACCGGCAAAAACGGCGCAAAAGACTACTACAAGAAGTAGAAAAACTGCGACCACTACAAGAAGAAAGCAGGAGCCAAAAGTTCAAAAGAATAATCAGTACTCCTATGTTCTGCCAGGCGTCTGGACAGTACTTGCAGGTGTACTTTTAGCTATATTTACATACGGAAGCGGTCAAGGCGTTGTAGCGGGATTCATTAACAACCTGATGTTCGGGCTATTCTCCCTGACAGCGTATTTTGTGCCGATTGTGATTTTAGCTATTGGCGTATATGTATTCCGTGTAAGAAGAACAAACAACCTTGTAATGAAGATTTGCCTGTCAATTCTTGCGGTAGTATTGGTGGGAGCTTTGGTTATGCTGTTCTGGCAGGAAAAGATGCCGGAAATTTCAGCCCTTTGGGGTTATGGAATTGAAAACATCGGCGGCGGAGTTTTAGGCGGAACGGTTGCAATTCTTTTAAAGAACCTGTTCGGCAAAGCCGCATCTGTTGTTATAATCCTTGCACTTTTGGCAGTTGATTTATGCCTTGTTTTCAGGGTATCCTTCACAGAAATCTTTGAAAACATTTCAAAGGAAAAGGAAGAATATTACGAAGACGATGAGCCGACAGACCGAGCTACCGGCAAAATTATAGAGGCAAAACGCAAGAGCGAAGAAATTGCGGAAGCAGCAAAGGTTGACCCTGATATGTTCGGCCTTTCAAAAGAGCCTGAAAAGAAAGTTAAAAAGAAAGAAAAAGAAAAGCCGGAAGAGCCGGTATTTAACGCCGAAGAATTTTTAGAAGGCGTTGCGGCACAGCTACCTAAAACCGAGGGCGTAAAAGAGCTTTTGGAAGAAGAAAAGAAAAAGGCACAAGAAAAAGCGAAACCGAAAAAGGTTTCCGCTGCAACAGAAGAAGAAAATGCCCAAGTTGCAGGAGAAATCACAAAATCCATCGAGTCACAGTTTGCGGATTACAAAATGCCGCCGATTGACCTTCTTAAAAAGGTTGAGTCGGTATCATCCGATAAACGCCGTGAAATGTATGAAACTGCAAACAAGCTTATGACAGTTTTAAAGGACTTTGGCGTTGATGCAAAGCTATTGCAGGTAACCCAAGGCCCAACAGTTACAAGATACGAAATTCAGCCATCAACCGGTATTAAACTTGCAAAAATCACAGGCCTTGCAGAAGATATTGCATTAAATCTTGCGGTGCCAACCGTTTTGGTTGCGGCAGTTCCTGGAAAAGCGGCAGTTGGTATCGAAGTTCCAAACAACACAATCGGTACAGTATCAGCTCGTGAGCTTATGGAAAGCGATACTTTCCAGAACGCAAAATCAAAGCTTTCAGTTGCTTTGGGTAAGGATATCGGCGGTAATGTTGTAATCGGCGATATTTCAAAATTCCCACACGTTCTGATTGCCGGCTCAACAGGTTCAGGTAAATCAGTTTGTATCAACACAATTATTACAAGTATTCTATATAAGGCAAGACCTGATGAAGTAAAACTTATTATGGTTGACCCAAAGGTTGTGGAACTTGGTATGTATAACGGCATTCCACACCTTTTAATTCCTGTTGTTACCGACCCGAAAAAGGCGGCAGGTGCACTAAAC
>JAFUJN010000160.1 GCA_017468095.1 Clostridia bacterium | reverse complement strand
CACAGGGCGAAGCTATTGAAATTATGCAGCAGGACCACACAGGTCATAACCACGGTTAATTTATAGTAAGGAGAAGATACAATGGAAGAGAATAAGAACTTAGAAAATGAAATAGCTGAAGAAGTAGTTGAAACTGTAGAAGAAGTTGTAGAGACAGCTGAAGAAGTAGTTGAAGAAGTTGTTGAAGAAACAGAAGAAATTACTGAAGAAGCAGTAGAGGCTATAGAAGAAGTTGCAGAAGAAGCAACAGAAGAAATTAAAAAGGGTTCAAAAAAGGGTGCAATCATTGCAGTAATAGTTGCAGTAGTTATTATTATCGCAGCAGTTGCAACATCAATGATGGAATTTAACCCATACAACAAGCTTGGCTATGTTGATATTTCAGGAAAAACCATTCAGGATATTGCAGATGAACAGGGCGTAACACTTGCTGAATTTTTAGCAGCATACCAGCTACCTGCAGATATGCCTGGCGATACAACAGAAGCTAATGCATACTACTCAATCCCAACAGGCATTGTTGCTGAAATGAACGGCCTTGATTTTGCAACACTACAGACTATGCTAAAGCTTCCTGAAGGCACAACAGCTGAAACACCTTGGGGCGAAGCTGAAGGCGGAATCCTACTTGCTGATTACATCGGCGGTGCAGATAAGGTTGATGCATTTAAAGAACAGTATGGCTTTGGTGACGAAGTTACAGCTGAAACACCTTGGGGCGAAATCAGAAACGCTGTTGATACAATCGAGCTTGAAAAGAGACAGGCAGAAGAAGCTGCCGCAGCTACAGGCGAACTTGTTGACGCAGTTGAAGAATAAAATATAAAAATTCGGGCGACGTGATCGCCCGTTTTTTGTAAAAGCGAGGAAAGTTATGAAGTATTACGCAGTTAAAAACGGCAGAAAAATCGGGATTTTTGAAAGCTGGGACGAATGCAAAGCGCAAGTGGACGGTTTTTCGGGAGCGGAGTACAAATCATTTACAAAAAGAGAAGATGCGCATGTCTTTTTAGGCATTGGCGGTCAGGAAGCTTTTGATTTTATGACGGAAGGCGTAACCAAGGCTTATGTTGACGGGAGCTATAACATAGAAACAAAGGAGTTCTCCTTTGGAGCGGTGCTTTTCTTGGGTGGCGAGATGCTGACCTTTTCGGAAAAGTTCGCGGACGCTGACCTTGCGGAAATGCGAAACGTTGCAGGGGAGATAAAAGGCGCGGAATTTGTAATGCGCTACTGCAAGGATAACGGTATTCGCGAAATTGAGATTTACTATGACTATGAGGGCATATCCGCCTGGGCAGAAGGCAGATGGAAAACCAATAAGGACGGAACCATCGCCTATAAAAAGGCATACGACGAACTGTCAAAGTTTGTGAATGTTACCTTTTGCAAGGTAAAAGGCCATTCGGGTGATAAGTACAACGATATGGCAGACAGACTGGCAAAGGATGCTTTGGGTATAAAGTAAAAGGACTCAAAAAATGGATTTACCTAAACGAAAACCAACAAGATTAAAAGACTATGATTATTTACAAAATGGTGCATATTTTGTAACAGTATGCACGCATAACAAAAAATGCATATTATCAAAAATTGTAAGGGAGGGTCTCTGTGCCCTCCTGCAAAATACGCTAACACCAATAGGGATAGAGGTTGAAAAATCAATACAGTATATCAATGACAATTATAGCGGTGTTGAAGTTACTAAATATGTTATTATGCCAAATCATATTCATCTGATTGTTGTTTTAGACAACACGGGAGGGCGCGGAGACCCTCCCCTACAAAACGTGATTGGCAATTTGAAATCATATACCACAAATAAATTTGGTGACTGTTTATGGCAGCGATCTTTCCACGATCACATAATTCGCGGAGAGGATGACTACCGAAAGATATGGGAATACATAGACACAAATGTTATAAGATGGGAAGAAGATTGTTTTTATGAAAACAAAAAGGAGCAGTGAATTTACTGCTCCTTTTTTTATCCTCTTGTAAGCTTCTCCAAATCATCGTGGTCATAAAGGTTATCGCCGAAAGCGTTACCGTCGGTTTTTGTGCGCTTTTTAAATTTGCGGTTATCTTCTTCCGCATCGGCAACTGTGCGAATACCCTCTTGTGCCCAACGGGTTATGATTTTATCCATATACGGGAAGGAAAGCTTTGCTGTCTGAATAATGCAATACTCATAGGAGAGAGCAATCATTTCCTCTTCCATACCCATTTCATCATGCCACTTTGTAAGGTACTTTTCTTCTATCTGTGAAAGGCTTCTGTCTGCAATTCCCATAATCTTGCGGATGGAATACAAAAAGCCTGTTTTCTGCTCTTCGTTCTTTATGTAAAGTGCAACGTTTTCAGCGTTGGTAAGCCCCATTTCGCTCCAGGAAACTGCAACCTTTTCTATGTAGTTCATTCTTGTCTTGCCTTTTGAAACGCAGTGCTCCAAAAGAAGAAGAATTGCTTCGGGTGACATCTTAAGCTCGGAATAGAACCAATAAATTGTTTCCATATCCTGCTCTGAAATTGTCTTCCCCAAAATCTCCTGTGAAACCATAAACATATCGGACAGGCTTCTGTCGCTTTCGATAATCTGGGCAAGGTTTTCGGTGTGCGGCTTTTTCTGTGTGGCAACATCGTCTGCAATTTGGGTAGGTGCTGTATTCCCTGCACCAAAGCTAAAGCTGTCACCATTTTTGAAAATCACACCGCAGGATTCCCAATACTTAACTGCAAGCATAAGGTCGCTTTCCAGTAGCCCCAAAGTTTCTGCAATATCTGAGAACTCAACGCTTGAATTTTCCGATGCAAGCATCAAAAGATATAAGTAAACCTTTACAAAAGTAGGGTTTGCCTGTGGAAGCTGTTTTTTTATAAACTCTGTCGGAACTATTGTAAAATTGTTGTCATTTGAAAAATAAGGCATTATTTTCACTCCCGAAACTTAAAAATTCCAATTTTTTGAAAAAAAAGACAATATGCCTGTTGACATATTGAAAAAAATATGATAACATTGTATATTGTACTATGGTGATAATATGGGACAAATATCCGCTACTCGCCTGATGTTGTACTCATTATAACACAGGATTTTTTAAAAATCAAGAGTAGAATGATAAATATTTGATATGTATAGAAATTCCCGTATAAAATTTTTGACGAGGTGATAAAAGAATGGTACATGAGGTGCATTTAGGGAAAAACCGAAGACTCAGCTATTCCAAAATCAATGAAGTTTTGGATATGCCGAATCTTATCGAAGTGCAGAAGAATTCCTATAAATGGTTCCTTGAAGAAGGTCTTAAGGAAGTGTTCCGCGACATTTCTCCGATTACTGACCACTCAGGACATTTAAGCTTGGAATTTTATGACTACACTATCGACTACAACTCAAAGTACTCGGTTGAAGAGTGTAAGGAAAGAGACGCAAAATATGCGGCTCCGCTTCGCGTTAGCGTAAGACTTATTAACCACGATACCGGGGAAATTAAGGAACAGGAAATCTTTATGGGCGATTTCCCGCTTATGACAGAGCAGGGAACATTCATTATAAATGGTGCTGAACGTGTTATCGTCAGCCAGCTTGTAAGATCTCCGGGTATGTACTATGAATTTACAAGAGATAAGACAGGTAAGCCACTTTATACTTCAACAGTAATCCCATACCGTGGCGCATGGCTTGAATACGAAACAGATTCAAATGACGTATTCTCAGTAAGAATTGACCGTACAAGAAAGATTCCTGTAACAGTTCTTATGCGTGCAATGGGTATTCAGACAAATTCTGAAATTTTAGAGTATTTTGGCGAAGACCCACTTATCACAGCTACACTTGAAAAAGACCCAACAACAAGCCGTGATGAAGCACTTCTTGAAATCTATAAGAGACTTCGTCCTGGTGAACCGCTAAACGTTGAAAATGCAGAGAGCTTAATTACAAATATGTTCTTTGATCCAAAGCGTTACGATCTTGCTCACGTTGGTAGATATAAATATGATAAGAAGATGGCACTAGGTGCAAGAATTGCAGGCAAGGTTGTTGCAACTGACGTTGTAAGCCCGCTAACAGGCGAAATCTTGGCTTCAAAGGGTGATACACTATCTCACGATATGGCACTTGCTATCGAAAAAGCAGGAGTTGATTTCGTTGAACTTTTGGTTGACGAAAAGGTAGTGCGTGTTATTTCAAACGGCATGGTTGATATTACAGAATACTGTGATTTTGACGTAAGTGACGTTCATTATAAAAAGGTTAGAAAGAGCATTCTTTTGGAAATCCTAAATAACGCGGAAAATGATGAAGATGCAAAAGAACAGATTCTAGCTAACATTGATAACCTATCACCAAAGCATATCACAGAAGAGGATATGTTTGCTTCTATTAACTATGTAGTTTGCCTTGCAAACGGCATCGGCGAAATCGACGATATTGACCACCTCGGAAATCGTCGTGTAAGATGCGTTGGCGAACTTTTACAGAACCAGTTCAGAATTGGTCTTTCAAGAATGGAAAGAGTTGTTCGCGAAAGAATGACAATTCAGGATATGGAAGTTATTACACCACAGACACTTATCAACATCAGACCGATAAGTGCTACAATTAACGAATTCTTCGGTTCATCTCAGCTTTCACAGTTCATGGACCAGCCAAACCCACTTGCAGAGCTTCGTCATAAAAGACGTATTTCAGCTTTGGGACCTGGCGGTTTGTCACGAGACAGAGCCGGATTTGAAGTCCGTGACGTTCACTATTCTCACTACGGCAGAATGTGTCCGATTGAAACACCGGAAGGTCCGAACATCGGTCTTATCACATCACTTGCTACCTTTGCGAGAATTAACGAATACGGCTTTATTGAAGCACCTTACAGAAAGCTTGACAAGGAAAAGGGTATCGTAACAGACGAAATCATTTATATGACAGCGGATGAAGAAGATATCTACACAGTTGCTCAGGCAAACGAACCATTAGACGCTGAAGGCCACTTCCTTGATAAGAAGGTTACAGCAAGATTCCGTGATGAAATCATAGAAGTAACACCTGACAAGATTGATTATATGGACGTATCTCCAAAACAGCTTGTATCAGTTGTTACAGCTTGTATCCCATTCCTTGAAAACGATGACGCGAACCGTGCTCTAATGGGTTCAAACATGCAGTGTCAGGCAGTTCCACTATTAACAACTGACTCACCAATCGTTGGTACAGGTATGGAATATAAGGTTGCCCGTGACTCAGGTTCTGCTGTTGTTGCAAAGGAAGCCGGTACTGTTGTTAAGGTTTCAGCTGACGAAGTTGTAATAAAGGGCGATAAGACAGGCTCAAAATACACACAGAAGCTTATCAAATTTGCCCGTTCAAACCAGTCAACCTGCATTAACCAGAGACCAATCGTTGAAGTTGGTGAGCACGTTGAAAAGGGTGATATTATTGCCGACGGTCCAGGTATGGATAACGGTGAATTGGCTCTTGGTAAGAACGTTCTTATTGGATTTATGACTTGGGAAGGTTATAACTACGAAGACGCTGTTCTTATTTCAGAAGAGCTTGTTAAGCACGATATGTTCACATCTATTCATATTGAAGAATACGAATGTGAAGCTCGTGATACAAAGCTTGGTGCAGAAGAAATCACAAGAGATATTCCAAACGTATCAGAAGAAGCTCTAAAAGACCTTAACGAAGAAGGTATCATCAGAATCGGTGCTGAAGTTCGTGCCGGTGACATCCTTGTTGGTAAGGTTACACCAAAGGGTGAAACTGAACTTACACCGGAAGAAAGACTTCTTCGCGCAATCTTCGGCGAAAAGGCAAGAGAAGTTCGTGATACATCACTTCGCGTACCACACGGCGAAAACGGTATCATTGTTGACGTTAAGGAATTTACCCGTGAAAACGGCGATGAGCTTTCACCGGGTGTAAATAAAGTTGTAAGATGTTATATCGCACAGAAGAGAAAGATTTCTGTGGGTGACAAGATGGCGGGTCGTCACGGTAATAAGGGTGTCGTTTCCCGTGTACTTCCACAGGAAGATATGCCATTCTTAGAGGATGGTACACCACTACAGATCGTACTAAACCCTCTAGGCGTTCCTTCACGTATGAACATCGGACAGGTTCTTGAAATGCACCTTGGCTATGCATACAGAACACTTAGCTTAAAGAGCAGACAGCAGCTAGAGTCCATCACTGTTGACGAAGCATACAAGCAGGTAATTTTGGATGCAAAAGACAAGCAGATAGCTGACAAGAAAGAATACATTAAGATTGCAACACCGGTATTTGACGGTGCCCGTGATGAAGACTTAAAGCAGGAATTTGCTTTAGCTGACCTTCCTGGAACATTCAAGTCAACTGTTTATGACGGAAGAACCGGTGATAAGTTTGACAACCCTGTTACAGTGGGTGTCATGTACTACTTGAAGCTTGACCACTTGGTTGACGATAAGATTCACGCTCGTTCAACAGGTCCATACTCACTTGTTACTCAGCAGCCACTAGGCGGTAAAGCCCAGTTCGGTGGTCAGAGATTCGGTGAAATGGAAGTTTGGGCTTTGGAAGCTTATGGTGCTGCTTACACACTTCAGGAAATCTTGACAGTTAAGTCTGACGATATCGTTGGCCGTGTTAAGACTTATGAAGCGATTGTTAAGGGCGAAAACATTCCAAAATCAGGAATTCCTGAATCATTCCGTGTATTGGTTAAGGAACTTCAGGCTTTGGCACTTGACATCAGAATTCTTGGCAAGGGCGGAGAAGAAATCGACCTTGACGCATCTTTGGACGATGACGATTCACCTATGCCGGACAGAGACCTTGTTGCTACAATGGAAGAGGGCGATGTTCCACTTTCATTTGAAGACGACATTGAAGACGAAATGAGCATCGAAGACATTGACGACGATTACTCATATATGGACGACGAGGAAGAGGACGAAAATGACGGTCTTCTTTCACCGGATGATTTTTAATAAGGAGGGGTTAAGATTATGTTAGAATTTAATAGCTTTGAAGCAATAAAAATCGGATTAGCCTCACCGGAAACCATCCGTAGCTGGTCCCACGGCGAAGTTAAAAAGCCGGAAACCATCAACTACCGTACACTAAAGCCGGAAAGAGACGGTCTTTTCTGCGAAAAGATTTTCGGACCTACAAAGGACTGGGAATGTCACTGCGGTAAATATAAGAAAATAAGATATAAGGGTGTTGTTTGTGACCGATGCGGAGTTGAGGTTACAAAGGCAAAGGTTCGTCGTGAGAGAATGGGCCACATTGAGCTTGCAACACCGGTATCTCACATCTGGTACTTCAAGGGCGTTCCGTCAGCTTTGGGACTAACCCTTGATATCTCACCAAGAAACCTAGAAAAGGTACTATACTTTGCAGCATATATCGTAACTGACCCAGGAAAGACAGAACTTGCCGAAAAGCAGATTTTGTCTGAAAAGGAATACCGCGAAGCTTATGAAAAGTACGGTGACAAGTTCACTTGCGGCATGGGTGCAGAAGCAGTTTTAGAACTTCTAAAGAGAATCGACCTTGATGCTTTGTCAGAAGAGCTAAAGGCAGAGCTTGAAACATCACAGGGACAGAAGAAAGCAAAGATTATTAAAAGACTTGAAACAATCGAAGCATTCAGAGTTTCAGGCAACCGTCCGGAATGGATGATTATGACAATAGTTCCGGTAATTCCACCGGACCTACGTCCTATGGTACAGCTTGATGGCGGACGTTTCGCAACATCT
>JAFUJN010000159.1 GCA_017468095.1 Clostridia bacterium | reverse complement strand
TTCTGCATATCTGCCAAGTGCAACGGCACCACGGTCGTCACCACCCACATCAATTACAAGATGCAAGCTTTTGTTGCTGATTGCAGAGTATATCTCTTTTGGAAGAGCCGGAGCATCAAGGTTTGTGTTTGCATACTCTGATGCAATAATATCAATCCCTGCCTCTTTTAGCTCTTTTTCACTATCTTTTGTGCGAAAATATGGATTTACAATGTCAAGGTCAACTATAGCAGTTTGGAAGCCGTTTTTTCGGACAAGCTTTGCATAGCTTACTGCAATACAGGTTTTTCCGCTACCATAATGCCCTGCAAATAAGGTTATTCTTTTCATTATTTCTCCTTAAAGTTTCGCTCTTATAATCTTTCCGCTTGTTGTTTTTGGAAGTTCGTCACGGAATACAACAATTCTTGGGTACTTATAAGGTGCTGTATGCTCCTTAACGTAGTTCTGAATTTCTTTCTTAAGCTCTTCGCTTGGTGTTGTTCCCTTTGTTAAAACGATACTTGCCTTAACAACCTGGCCTCTTACTTCATCAGGAGCAGCTGATACTCCACATTCCAAAACGTATGGAAGCTCCATAATAACGTTTTCGATTTCAAATGGCCCAATACGGTAGCCTGATGACTTGATAACGTCGTCAATTCTACCAACGTACCATAGGAAGCCGTCTTCGTCACGTGTTGCAACGTCGCCTGTATGATATAGGCCATCGTGCCAAGCCTCAGTTGTCTTTTCTTCGTCAAGGTAATATTCACGGAATAGTCCGCAAGGAACTCTTTCTGAAGTTCTTATAACAATTTCACCGCTCTTACCAATACCTACGCTGTTTCCGTCAGGATCAACAAGGTCAACATCATAACCCGGAACCGGCTTACCCATTGAACCGATTTTGTGTTTTCCGCCGAACAGGTTACCGATAAGAAGTGTTGTTTCGCTCTGGCCAAAGCCTTCAATAATCTCAAGTCCTGTTTGTTTCTTAAACTGGTTGAACACTTCAGGATTTAGCGCTTCACCGGCTGTTGTTGCGTGTTCGATAGAAGATAAGTCATACTTTGAAATATCTTCTTTTATAAGCATTCTGTACATTGTAGGTGGAGCACAGAATGTTGTGATATTGTATTCTTTAAATAGCGGTAATATGTCTGCCGCATTAAAGCGGTCAAAGTCATAAACAAATGTTGCCGCTTCACACATCCATTGGCCGTAAAGCTTACCCCAAGAGGATTTTGCCCAGCCTGTATCAGAAATTGTAAGGTGAAGTCCTTCAGGGTTTACACAGTGCCAGTAGTTTGCTGTAACAAAGTGTCCTAATGGATACTTATAGCTGTGTGCCGCAATCTTTGGATAGCCTGTTGTTCCTGATGTGAAGAACATAAGCATTAAATCATTACCGCATGGTGTTTCTTCTGTTCTGTCAAACTTATCGCTGAACATTCCGTATTCTGCGTTAAAATTATGCCATCCGTCACGGTCATCGCCAACAATAATCTTTGTTACAAGTGTTGGTGAATCATTGTGATCAAGGTCAACGTTTCCAGGTACTCCGTCATCCTGAGTTGCAACGATTGCGCTGATGCCTGCCGCATTAAATCTGTATGTGAAGTCATGCTCCAAAAGCTGATTTGATGCAGGAATTGCAATTGCACCGATTTTGTGAAGTGCCAGAATTGAGAACCAGAACTGGTAGTGACGCTTTAGAACAAGCATTACTCTGTCACCCTTTTTAATTCCTAAAGATGTGAAGTAGTTTGCAACTCTGTTTGATTCTCGTCTTATATCGTCAAAAGTAAATCTTCTTACGTTCTTATTAACATCAAGGTGAAGCATTGCAAGCTTATCAGGACGCTTTTCTGCTAGTGCATCAACGATGTCATAAGCAAAGTTGAATTTATCTTCATTTTCGAATGTTAGTGACAATAATGCACCACGTTCATCTTCCTTCGGATGAATGAAGTTGTGGTAAATACGTCGGTATGGCTGATGTACTTTAGTAACCTTTTTAGCAACATCAATATATTCTTTTTCTTCAACCTCACCATTACCTGAAAGAACAATAGCGTAGAACTTACAGTCCTCTCCGCCTACCGCAATCATTCCGTGTGGAGTTGATGAATCATAGTAAATTGAGTCGCCTGCGTGAAGGATTTCCTGGTGGCTGCCAATTTGTATTTTCAAAGTACCGCTTATTACAATATCGCACTCCTGACCTTCGTGAGTTGTAAGTTCAATATCACGTTCTTCGCGTTCCTTGTCGTAAACACAATCAACATAAAGAGGCTGTGAAACACGCTTTTTAAAGCCAGATGCCAAGCTATAGTAAGTCATACCATGAGCCTGCTCAATCTTCTGACCTTCGCTCTTTCTTGTTACTGTATATGATTTCAGCGTCGGGCTTATACCCTCGATAATATCAGTAACGTCCACCTTAAACGCCAAAGCACAACGATAGATAAAAGCGAAGCTTAAATCGTGCAGACCGTTTTCACACGCCAAATACTCTTCTTCCGAAACACCGGTAAGCTTTGACATAGTTGTCACAGACATACCCTCGATTTCACGAAGTTCCTTAATACGCGTTGCAACTTCTTTAATTTTTAAATCCAGTCCTTTAATTTGGTTATCCATAAAAAACTCCTCTCGTTAAGGGACAAACTAAAAGCCCGCCCCAAAGATACTTAAAAAAGTCTTTGAGACGAGCAATAATTCAAAGAATTATAACCCGCGGTACCACTCAAATTGTGCTTTAAAAGCACCTCTTTAGACTCTATCAAGCCCTATGCACTAACGCAGCCTACGCGGGAAGGTTCTACTCACAGTAAGCTGTTTTCTTCCTTCCGGCTCCGGAGCTACAAACTTTTTGCGAAACTCATTGACTCGCACCAACCGTCAACTCTCTTTAGAATTTCCTTGCAAAAAGTACTCTCCATCAATGCCTTTTTTCGAATTTGAAGTTATTATACCATATAATAAGAAAAAAGTCAACATTTTTTTAGGTTTTTCGGGGATTTTATCACGTTTTTTTAGATTTTTATGCATAAAAAATGTCCCAAAATTTCTTTTGAGACATTTTTCTACATATTTATATATTATTAGCTGTTTTTCTTAATGAAATCAACAATTTCGTTAACTTCACAGAAGCAAAGACCAACAACTGTATCAGCAGCGCCGTAGTAAATTGCAATTCTGCCTGTTTCGCTGTCAGTTAGGGCAGCACATGGGAATACAACGTTCGAACAATCGCCTGTTCTTTCGTAAAGTGCTTCAGGTCCCATAATCATGCCCTTTGTTCTGTAAAGAACCTTCCAAGGCTGATCCTTATCAAGAATTGCACCACCCATTGAATACATCATACCTGATGCCATCTGAGTAACGCCGTGATAGAATACTAGCCAGCCTTCATCTGTTTCAATAGGAATTGGGCCTGCACCAATCTTTGTTCCCTGCCAGCCTGATGTTGGGTTCATAACGTGACGGTGTTTGCCCCAGTAAATCATATCTGGGCTTTCTGAATAGCAAATACATCCATTAGTACAGTGACCACCTGATGTAGGACGATTAAGCATACCGAATTTTCCGTCAATTTTCTTTGGGAATAAAACAGCATTTCTGTTATATAGTGGGTATGCATTAGGTAGCTGATAGAATGTTTCAAAGTCAAAAGTATAAGCAAGGCCTACAGTACTTCCTACCCCTGCAATTACGTTACACCACATAACATAATATCTGTCTTCTATAAATGTAACACGTGGGTCAAAGCCATATGTAAAGTTTGCAGTTTCTTTATCTTCACAAACCAAGTTAATCTGATTAGGCTCGATTTCCCAGTGAATTCCGTCCTTACTTCTACCAACGTGAAGACCTGGTATCATTGCAAGGCTGTCAACTCTGAAAACACCGATAAAACCGTCACCGTAAGGTACAGCAGCACTGTTTAGTACTGATCTTGCACCAGGTACAGCATTTCTTGTTATGATAGGGTTCTCAGAATACCTCCAAACAGGATCTATGCAGCCTTCAGGCTTATCCTGCCAAGGAATATTTGGTAGTGCATTTCCAATAATTTTAGCCATAATATTTTCTCCTTTTTATGTTAACTAATAGTATATCTATATTTTACCATAAATCCGTATATTGTCAATGTTTTTTGGCAATTTACTTTGACAAAAATTCTTTTATTTTGTCTAAATTCTTTAGTGCCTCGCATCTTCCTGCTTCATATACCCAAGTGC
>JAFUJN010000158.1 GCA_017468095.1 Clostridia bacterium | reverse complement strand
GAATTTCCTTGCTTATTTCCGAAAGTGTTGCTCTTTGCTCATCTGATAGGCCTGTTGTTGCAACAATAACAGGAAGCTTCTTTGCCTTGGCATATTCCAAAAGCCCTGATAAAACAGACGGATGTGAAAAGTCCACAATAACGTCAGCTTCCACGTCAATATCAGCAAAATTTTTGAAAACAGGATAGTCGTTTTCACCGAAATCGGATATATCAACACCTGCAACAATTTTGCAGTCCGCATCTTCACTTGCAAGACGGGTTATTACCCTACCCATCTTTCCGTTTGCACCGCTTAAAATTATATTTGTCATTGGTTTTGACCTCTTACAGTTTTTTTACACCGTATTCCTTTAAAGAATTTTTCAAAATTTCAAGATTTTTCTCTTCCATTTCGCAAAGTGGAAGCTTTAATCCGCCAACGTCATAACCCAAAACGTTCATTGCAGTTTTAACCGGAATTGGGTTAACTTCAATGAACAGGTTGTTGATAACGTCAAGCATATCTAGCTGAAGCTTTAGCGCTTCATCAGTTTTGCCATCCAAATAATACTGGCAGATGTTATGTGTTTCTTCAGGCAAGATGTTTGCTACAACTGAAATAACACCCTTTCCGCCGATTGACATTACCGGAACAATCATATCGTCATTTCCTGAATACATATAAAGCTCAGGAACTTCGCGTCTTATCTTCATTGCATAACCGATGTCACCTGATGCTTCCTTGATTGCAACGATGTTTTCGGTTTTAGCAAGCTCTTTTAGAGCACCGATTGAAATGTTTACGCCTGTTCTTGATGGAACATTGTATAGAATTACAGGAATCTTGATTGAGTTTGCAATAGCATTATAGTGAGCTACAAGGCCTTTTTGTGTTGCCTTGTTGTAATATGGTGTTACGCATAGAACGCCGTCACAGCCAAGTCTTTCAGCTTCAACTGAGAAGTCAATAGCGTGCTTTGTATCATTACTTCCTGTACCGCCGATAATGCAAATTCTGCCCTGTGCGTATTCAACGCACTTGCCGATAACTTCAAGGTGGTCAGGGTCAGATAGTGTTGACGCCTCGCCTGTTGTTCCGCAGACGATGATTGCATCTGTCTTATTGGCAATATGCATCTGGACAAGTTCTCTTAATTTTTCATAGTTAGGTGTTCCGTCCGGGTTAAATGGTGTAATTAAAGCTACACCTGACCCTGTAAATGGTAATTTTTTCATTTTAGTCACCCTTCCTGATTAGTCAAAATATCCTTTTTTAGCAAGAAGCTCGGCAAGAAGCACACCGCCGCCTGCTGCACCTCTTAGAGTGTTGTGTGATAAGCACACAAACTTATAATCATACTGCTTATCAGGGCGAAGTCTGCCAACTGATACAGCCATACCGTTTTCAAGCATTCTGTCAAGCTTTGCCTGAGGTCTGTTGTCTTCTTCAAAGTAGTGAATGAACTGCTTTGGAGCAAGCGGAAGTTCCAAATCCTGTGGCTCACCGGCAAAGTTCTTCCAGTCTTCCTTAATCTGTTCAATAGACGGAGTTTCTTCAAAGCTTACAAATACTGCAGCTGTATGTCCGTTTGTAACAGGGACTCTTAGGCACTGAGTTGTGATTGATGGCTCCGTTGCATCAACGATTTCGTCGCCTTCAATCTTACCCCAAACCTTAAGTGGCTCAACTTCTGACTTTTCTTCTTCGCCGCCGATGAATGGGATTAGGTTATCTACCATTTCCGGCCAAGTTTCAAAAGTCTTACCCGCTCCTGAAATTGCCTGATATGTTGTTGCCAAAACCTTTGTAATGCCGTACTTCATAAGTGGGTGAAGTGCCGGAACATAGCTCTGGATTGAGCAGTTTGACTTAACTGCGATAAAGCCTTTCTTTGTTCCAAGTCTCTTTCTCTGGCTCTCGATAATTTCAAGATGCTCAGGGTTAACTTCAGGAATAATCATTGGAACGTCCTTTGTATGACGGTGAGCTGAGTTGTTTGATACAACAGGGCACTCAAGACGTGCATACTTTTCTTCCAAAGCTCTGATGTCTTCCTTTTTCATATCTACTGCACAGAAGATAAAATCAACGCTTTCTGCGATTTTTTCAGCGTCAGCTTCTGCATCCATAACAATCATATCTGCAACTTTTGCAGGCATTTCGGTATCCATTGCCCATCTTGCGCCAACAGCTTCTCTGTATGTCTTACCGGCACTTCTTGAAGATGCTGCAAGGACTGCAATATTAAACCAAGGATGCTCCTTTAAAAGTTCTATAAATCTCTGGCCAACCATACCTGTTGCGCCAACAATACCAACATTATAACTTGTTTTCATAATTATTTTCTCCCATCTTTCTATCTATAATTATATTATCATTTGGCATTTGTTATGTCAATATATTACACGTCGTTGCGGATTACGTCAGCGTAAGTCTCACGCTTAACTGCAACGTAGTCTTCACCGCCTGATAGCATTACAACCGGTGGCTTTGGAATTCTGTTATAGTTTGATGCCATTGAGTAGTTATACGCACCTGTTGTAAGTACTGCGATAATATCGCCCTTTTGTGGCTTTGCGATGTTAACGCCTTCCTGAATAATGTCACCACTTTCACAGCATTTTCCAACTACAGAACAAATATAGTCAGGGTGCTTTCCGGCACGGCTTGCATTTAGAACTGTGTATTCTGCATCATATAGTGCAAATCTTGGGTTATCACCCATACCGCCGTCGATTGCAAGGTAGTTCTTAAAGCTTGTGATTTGCTTAATAACGCCCGCTGTGTAAAGTGTCATACCGGCATCAGCAACAATGCTTCGGCCAGGCTCCATCAAAATGATAGGCTTTGTAAGACCTGTTTCGTTGCACTTTGCTTCAAGTGCTACTGCAACATCGCGGATGCTCTTTTCAATGTCAAGCTCCGGATGAGATTTTACATATCTTACGCCAAATCCACCGCCAAGGTTTAGAATCTGTGGCTCGTAGTCGTATTTTTCCTTGATTTCAACTGCGAAGTCAATCATAATATCAACAGCATCTTCAAAAACGTCTGCTACGAATACCTGTGAACCAACGTGGCAGTGATAACCGCAAAGTTCAAGCCATTCGCAACGAAGAGCCGCATAAGTGAACTCGTGTGCCTGATAGGTTGCAATCGCCATACCGAACTTTGAGTCAACGTTACCTGTTGCAATCTTTTTATTTGTATGTGAGTCAATACCCGGAGTTATACGAAGAAGAACCTTTTGCTTAACCTTCTGTCTTTCAGCTTCACGGTTAATTTCGTCAAGCTCCTTTAGTGAGTCTACAACGAAGTATCCGATTCCGCTTTCTATTGCGAACTTGATTTCGTCATAAGTCTTGTTATTGCCGTGGAAAAATGCATTGGAAACATCAAACCCTGCTGCTAATGCTGTATAAAGCTCACCGCCTGATACAACGTCAATGCCGATGCCCTCTTCCTTTGCAATTTCATAGATACGCTTAAAGCTTGCAGCCTTACTTGCATATAAAGGTCCTGATTCCGGGCCAAAATATTCCTTCATAGCGTTCTTGTATCTTCTCATTTTCTCACGGATTTTATCTTCGTCCATAAGATAAAGTGGTGTGCCGTATTTTTCGGCAAGCTCCACCGTGTTTCTTCCGGCAAAGGTCAAAATCCCCGCCTCTGTTTTTCCTACATTGTCACAAATTGCCATTTTCTTTCTTCCTTTCAAAAATACTTGGCTATTACATAAAAAATGATAGCCCTATTTTTGGCAGGCTATCTTTGTACTTCTTTGTATTCTACACAAAAAACAAATTAGCGATAGCTCTCCGCACCAAATGATGCGACAACAAAGCAAATCTTATTTCACTTTGCCGGATCGGTTTTTGACATAACCGTCCTCGGCACCTGCACCTTTCACGCCGTGGCATCACAGTTGTCTCTGCTATAATATCCACGGGGTACTCTTTACAAAATGCACCTCTACCAAATTAACTGCCTGTTATTATACCACACATTCCGCATACTGTCAAGGGTTTTGCCAAAAAAAACACCCTTACATTTGGATTTGTAAGGGTATTTTTTCTATTCAAGAATTTTTCCGTCGGTTGATACTGTAATAACCTGCCACGGAATGAACTTTCCGCTCTCAAGAAGTGCTCTTTTTGCTGCATTTTCTATACCGCCACAGCACGGCACTTCCATTCGCACAATTTTAACGCTTTTGATATCGTTATTTTTAATAATTTCCGTTAGCTTTTCGGCATAATCTCCCTCGTCAAGCTTTGGGCAACCAATCAAAGTTATGTGGTTTCTTATAAACTCGTTGTGAAAGTTTCCGTAGGCATAGGCTGTACAATCAGCAGCGATAAGCAGGTTTGCACCGTCAAAGTAAGGTGCATTTACCGGCACAAGCTTTATCTGGCAAGGCCACTGCATTAGCTGACTTGTAGGTGCTGATGTCTGCACCGCCTGTGGAGCTTCCTGTCTCTTAATCGCTTTAGAGTTTGTTCCCGGGCATCCGCAAGGAAGCTTTTCTCCCTGTTTATTCATTTTAGCCTTTTGTACCGCCGCTTCGTCATAAGCCGGAGCTTCGCGTTCTTCAAAGGTAATGGCATTTGTCGGGCAGGCTGGCAGGCAATCCCCCAAACCGTCGCAGTAATCTTCGCGGGTAAGCTTTGCCTTTCCGTTTATCATTTCTATTGCACCTTCGTGGCAAGCTGCAGCACAAGCTCCGCAACCGTTACATTTTTCTTCGTCTATTTTTATTATCTTTCTTATCATAATTTACCTCCATTATTCTTTGCGTTCTTGACTTTCTATAGCAAGTATAGTATACTTTTCCTATAAAGTATGTTGAATTTTCAACAAACGGAGAAAATTATGAAAAAATATTTAGAGATTTTAAAAAAATGTCCTTTGTTTTATAATATCGACGGCGAAGATATAGAAAAGATGCTTCATTGCCTTGGTGCAAAGGTTGATACCTTTGACAAAAAATACACTATTTTTCGGGAAGGTGATCCCGCAAAATACCTTGGCATTGTACTGTCGGGAGAAGTTCAGGTTACACAAACCGACTATTTTGGTAACAGAACAATACTCAGTAATATGGGTGTATCCGAGCTTTTTGCAGAAGCCTTTGCCGCAGCAGGCACAACTTCTATGCCTGTTTCCGTTATTGCAAGCGAAAAAAGTGAAATTATGTTTATTGACTGTAATCATATCTTGCACACCTGCAAAAACGGATGCTCGTTCCATCATCAGCTTATTTTCAACCTGATGAAAGACCTTGCGGATAAGGCCGTTATGTTCCAGCAAAGAATTGAAATCATCTCTAAACGCACTACCCGTGAAAAGCTTCTTTCATATCTTATGGCCTGTTCAAAAAACTTTGGCACAAACAGTTTTGTTATTCCTTTTGACCGTCAGGAGCTTGCGGATTTTCTTGGTGTTGACCGAAGCGGTCTTTCGGTGGAAATCAGTAAGCTGAAAAAGGAAGGCGTGATTGACAGCCACCGCTCCCGTTTTAAGCTACTATAAGTGGTGTAACCCTTGTTATACCGCTTTTTCATTGGAATTTTTAATACACTTCTTGCAAATACTATTGATAAAAATATTTGGAGGGAATTATGAAAAAATCAGTATGGCAGGACGAGGTTGCTTTTCCGAAATTCAGGCAAGTTAAAGAGGATATAAAAACAGATGTTTTGATTATCGGCGGTGGGATTTGCGGAATATTATGTGCCCATTTTCTTAACCAAAAAGGCATTGATTATGTTTTGGCAGAAGGCTCAACTATCTGCTCGGGAACCACAAAAAATACTACTGCAAAAATTACGTCACAGCACGGTCTTATCTATGATAAGCTAATATCTTCCATTGGCGCAGATGGTGCCAAAAAATATTTTTTTGCAAATCAGGACGCTATCGCCGAATATGAAAAGCTTTGCAAAAGCATTGATTGCGATTTTGAAAAGAAAAAGGCGTACACCTATTCCCTTACCGACCGATTTATAATTGAAAAGGAAGTTAATGCCGTAAACTCCTTGGGATTTTCCGCAAACTTTGAAGAAAACACCGAGCTTCCTTTTAAAACAAAAGGTGCTATATGCTTTGCCGGTCAGGCGCAGTTTAATCCACTTAAATTCATAAAGGAAATTTCAAAAGACCTTAACATTTACGAACATTCATTTATAAATGAAATTGGGCCTTGTTATGCAAAATCCAACGGCCACAAAATTACCTTTAAAAAGGCAATAATCTGCACCCATTTTCCGTTCATAAATAAGCACGGAAGTTACTTTTTGAAGCTATACCAACACCGAAGCTATGTTTCCGCTTTCGAAAACGCAGGGAATATCAATGGAATGTACGTCGACGAAGACCAAAAAGGTCTTTCCTTCAGGCAGTATAATGGGCTTTTATTGCTTGGCGGCGGAAGTCACCGAACAGGAAAAGACGGCGGTTCGTGGCAGGAGCTTGACAGGATGGCAAAAAGATATTACCCCGAAGCCGATTTAAAATATCAATGGTCAACACAGGATTGTATGAGTCTTGACCATATACCATATATTGGTCAGTATTCTGCAAAAACTCCTGACCTTTTGGTGGCGACAGGCTTTAACAAATGGGGCATCACATCTTCTATGGTTGCTGCCAAAATTTTGTCTGATATGGTTTTGGATAAAACTCCTGATTATGCCGATGTGTTCTCGCCTCAAAGAAGCATTTTAAAACCGCAACTATTGGTAAATGGTTTTGAGTCAACAGTTCACCTTTTAAAGCCAACCGCTCCTAGGTGTCCACATCTTGGCTG